>JALSTJ010000280.1 GCA_026983815.1 Flavobacteriales bacterium | reverse complement strand
TTCCTTTGAGAAAAGGCAAATCAATATCTTGTCCGAAATTGAAAGTCCCTGTAAAATTTTTGAGTTTATAATTTTTTTGAGTTTTTGTGGTGTAGTTATAAAGTGTAACTTCTTCTTTTTTAGGTCTGATGTTGATTTTAAATTGTTGATTATCAATAATATGTATTTCAATTGGTATTTCAATTATTTGATATGCATGATCGTCGGGCATAAATTCAAAGGGACTATCTTTGTAGATGTCAATCAAATTATATTTTCCTTTTTTGTAGTAATTGATATAAGCTTTCAATTGTTTAACAACCCTTTCATTATGCGTTCTGGATTGTAGTGTGGTAATAAACAAATCCACTTTGTCACTCACGCCACCCCAATTAAAAACCAAACTCATATTTGAAGTAAACCATGGATTTGTTTCGTCTTTTACAGTAACATAATTTTTGAGTTCATAAATATTTTGTTTTCGGATATTAATATAATAAGCTACAAAAAAAGCAAGAAATAAGGTCAAAAGATACCATTTCCAATTTTTTAGAATTTTAGCAAATAGGACCTTAAAATCTATTGAGGATTGATCATCAAATGAAAACTGGTTTTCCATAATTAGAAATTTATTTGAGTTTGGACAATAAAATAATGGTGGTAACCAAAGAAAGAGCTGTAATAGTTGTAGAAATGGTTTGCGAAAGAGTTACCCCTGTTCCTAAAGTTTTTTGTCTCAATGGTTGAACATAAATCAAATCGTTGGGACGCACATAAAAATAAGGTGAATTGACAACGGAGGATTTCGTAAGATCCATTTCTTTTTTTATTTTTTTCCCATTTTCATTTCTGATTATTACCACATGACGCAAGTCACCCGTGAGCGTAACATCTCCTGCATTGGCAATAGCATCCAATAAGTTGGGATTTACTTTATACAATACTCCCGATTGGGGCGTTTTGACTTCGCCTAAAATAGTATAAGGAACTCCGGCTAATTTTACCTTGATAAATATGTCCTGTAAACTGGCAAATTGAGTCATCAATAGGCGTTTTTTAATCAAATTTTTGATTTCCTCAAAAGTTTTTCCTGCGACATGAATTTTAGAAAGCAAAGGAAGTTCTATATCGCCTTGTTCGTCTACAGTGTATCCTTTGAAATATAAGGTGTTTTGATTGACTTGATTAGAGGTAGAATTGGAATTTATATCAAAAAATTTTTGTATTTCTTCATTTCCGGATTTAATATCAATAAAGAGAATATCATGTTTTTTCACTTTATAATGTATGCTTTCTGTAGATTGGTTATCCATTTTTCCTTGAACATATACAATGTTTTTATAGGGGACACAAGAGGCAAAGTTTAGAGCAATTAATATAATCAAAAATTTTTTCATAAGAATTAACAAAAATTTATATCTAAATGCAAAGATAAGGTTTTAATTATTTTAAAAAATAGATTTTATTTATCGATCGCTAATTTCATCCAAATCCGGATACAAAAAATCATTATAAGGGAAACGCTTTATGTGTATTTTTCTTACTTCCCGATATAAAATATCTTTCAATTCATCAATATTTTTCTTGTGAAAAGCTGAAATAAATACCACAGGAACTTCCATTTTTGCCAGCCAGGTTTTTTTTAGTTCCTGCAAAAGAAAATCCGGATTATTTTCTAATAAATCCACTTTATTAAAAACAATTACCGATGCTTTTCCTCCCGCACCAATTTCATTTAAAATCTTATTTACGGTTTTCATTTGCTCTTCAAAATTAGGATGAGAAATATCAACTACATGAATCAACAAATCCGATTCGGTTACTTCATTCAATGTAGATTTAAAAGATTCGATCAATTGTGTCGGAAGTTTTCTTATAAAACCAACCGTATCAGTAAGCAGAAAAGGAATGTTCCGAACAACAATTTTACGGACGGTTGTGTCTAAAGTAGCAAAAAGTTTGTTTTCGGCAAAAACATCGGATTTACTCAAAACATTCATCAAGGTGCTCTTTCCGACATTGGTATAACCGACCAAAGCGGCTCTGACCATTTTTCCTCTATTACTTCTTTGAGTTGCCATTTGTTTGTCAATGGAAGCCAATTTTT
>JALSTJ010000279.1 GCA_026983815.1 Flavobacteriales bacterium | reverse complement strand
AAAAGGATTTGCAAGCCATTACATCTGCAGATACGGTGCAAACTTGGGACGAAGTTGCCCCCGAACTGGGATACGCACAAGAAACGATGTCCACTTTTGCCTATATTTTTATGGCAATTATTTTGGTAGCATTGTCCTTTGCCATTATCAACACAATGCTGATGGCGGTTTTGGAACGCAAAAGAGAATTGGGAATAATGATGGCGGTTGGTTTCAACAAAACCAAATTATTTTTGATGATTATGACCGAAACCTTGTTAATCGCTTTGATTGCCGCACCCTTGGGCTTGTTGATTTCCTACGCAACCATACATTATTTTGAACAACACGGATTGCATTTTCTATCCGTTGCCCAAGGAATGGAATATTTTGGCGTTGGAGCAACCATTTACACCAAATTAGAACCCGAATATTATTGGGTTATCCTGTTGATGACCTTGTTTACCGCTTTTCTGTCGGCTGTATTTCCGGCTAAAAAAGCACTGAATACCAAGCCCATTGAAGCCATTAGAGAAATTTAAAAAATCTGACTAAATCTTTGATTATGAATGTAATAGAAACCAAAAATCTTAAAAAATTCTACAACGAAGGAACCGAACTCGAAGTACGCGCCTTAAACGATGTAAACTTGTCCATAAAACAAGGCGAATTTACGGCAATTGTAGGACCATCGGGTTCCGGAAAAACCACCCTTTTGAATATTATCGGCGGTTTGGATACGCCGACTGACGGAAAAATATTTATTGACGGAAAAGACATTTCAAAACTCAATGAAAATCAATTAATAGATTTTCGTTTGCATCATATCGGTTTTGTTTTTCAGGCATACAACCTTATCCCAGTTTTATCGGCTTATGAAAACACGGAATTGATTATGCTTTTGCAAAATAAACCCGAACAAGAACGCAAAGAACGAGTCATCAACCTTTTAAAAGCCGTCGGATTGGAAAAACAAATCGACAAACGTCCCGCTCAAATGTCCGGCGGGCAACAACAACGCGTAGCGGTTGCAAGGGCTTTGGCAAGTAAACCCAAGTTTATTTTAGCCGATGAACCTACCGCCAACCTCGACAGCAAGTCCACCACACAATTATTGGATATTATGAAAAAACTCAATGAAGAAGAAGGTATGACTTTTATTTTCTCTACACACGACCAACGGGTAATCGATAGAGCCAAGCGGGTAATTACTTTGGATGACGGTAAAATTATCCAAGATACTTCAAAACAGAAAAACTAAAACAATACAGATGAAAAATCTCATATTGACTTTAATTTTAGCATTGATAATCAACGACTTGTATGCACAGAAAGAAAAACCGTCTTGGATAAAGGAAAATGTGTCTTTCAACGGTTATATCAAATATTTGAACACGGTAAATTTTCATAACGGCGATGATTTACTAACCGATAATTTACTACACAATCGGTTAAATCTTACGCTTTACTTGGGTGAACATTTCACGATTCATTCGGGAATGCGAAACCGTATTTTTTACGGTGATATGCTCAAATTGCCTTTTTTCTCCGCTTCGTATTTGGATAAAGACAACGGAATTTTAGACTTAACTTTTTTGCCGATAAACGAGAAAAACGTATTGATGCAAAGCACTTTTGACCGCCTGAATATCAATTTCAACTACAAAAAATGGAATATTATTTTGGGACGACAACGCATCAATTGGGGTATCAATTCGGTTTGGAATCCGAATGATTTATTTAACACTTCCAATTTTTTAGACTTCGATTACGAAGAAAAACCCGGTACGGATGCCGTTCGTGTCATTTATGAAACCGGCGAAATGTCAAACCTTGAAATTGCTTATAAAACCGATAAAAATTTTGATGACAAACAAAGCATTATCGCCGCAAAATATCTTTTCAATTACAAATCCTATGACCTACAACTGATTGCCGCCAAATATTTTGATGATTATTCCATCGGATTCGGTTGGGCGGGCAATATCAAGAATTTTGGGTTTAAAGGCGAAGCCAATTATTTTATCAACCAAGACAATGGTAATGTATTGGTAAGCAGTATCAGTATAGATTATGCTTTCCAAAACGGAATTAATTGGATGATTTCGGGTT
>JALSTJ010000278.1 GCA_026983815.1 Flavobacteriales bacterium | reverse complement strand
ACGGGAAAGAGGAATTACCATACTTTCAAAAAATGTATCCGTTGAATATAACGGTATAAAAATCAATATTATAGATACTCCCGGACACGCCGATTTCGGTGGAGAAGTAGAGCGAGTGCTTAAAATGACAGATGGTGTTTTGCTTCTGGTTGATGCATTTGAAGGTGCTATGCCTCAAACTCGTTTTGTATTACAAAAAGCCATTTCTTTGGGTTTGAAACCTATTGTGGTAATTAATAAAGTAGATAAAGAAAACTGTAAACCGGATGAGGTTCAAGAGCAGATATTCGATTTAATGTATAATCTGGGAGCCACCGAAGATCAATTGGATTTTCCTACAATTTACGGAAGCGCCAAGCAAGGATGGATGAGTGAAGAAGGTTGGACAAACCCGACGGGAACCGTAAAACCTTTGTTGGATGCCATTGTAAAATATATCCCCGAAGCTCCTTATCACAAAGGACCTTTACAAATGCAAATAACCTCTTTGGATTATTCTAATTTTGTCGGACGTATTGCCATTGGAAGAGTTTTTAGAGGAGATATACATTTGAACGAAGAAGTTGCCATTATAAATAAAGATGGAGAAGTAAAAAAATCAAGAGTAAAGGAATTGTATGTTTTTTCAGGTTTAGGAAAAGAAAAAGTAGAAAAAGTTAGCAGTGGGGATATTTGTGCTATTGTGGGACTTAATGATTTTGAAATCGGTGATACAATTTCCGATGTAAATGAACCCGAAGCAATGCCAAGAATATCAATAGACGAACCGACGATGAGCATGCTTTTTACAATCAATAACTCTCCTTTTTTCGGTAAAGAAGGGAAATTTGTTACCTCTCGTCATCTACGAGACCGTTTGATGAAAGAAACCGAGAAAAACTTAGCTTTACGCGTAGAAGAAACCGATACAGAAGACAAATTTAATGTTTTTGGTAGGGGAATTTTACATCTTTCCATACTGATTGAAACCATGCGTCGCGAAGGTTATGAATTGCAAGTGGGAAAACCACAGGTTTTGATAAAAGATATTGAAGGAAAAAAACATGAACCTTATGAAACTTTGGTTATCGATGTTCCCGAGGAATATTCGGGTAAGGTTATAGAATTGGTATCCAATAGAAAAGGAGATTTGCTGGCAATGGAACCCAAAGGAGATGTTATGCATCTGGAATTTGATATTACTTCCAGAGGATTAATAGGCTTGCGAAATAACATTCTGACTGCAACCGCAGGAACAGCAGTGATGAATCATCGTTTTCGGGAATTTGCCCCGTTCAAGGGAGATATCCCCGAAAGAAATAAAGGTGCCATTGTATCGATGGATGCAGGAAAAGTTTCGGCATATTCATTGGATAGATTGCAAGATCGTGGACGTTTTTTTGTAGCACCCGGCGATGAAATTTATATAGGTCAAGTTGTTGGAGAACATACGCGAGACAAAGATATAACCGCTAATCTAACCAAAGGTAAAAAATTGACCAATATGAGAGCTTCCGGTTCGGATGAAAGCATGAAAATTGCCCCGAAAGTTAATTTTTCTTTGGAAGAAGCTATGGAATATATAAGGGATGATGAATATTTGGAAATTACTCCCCAAAGCTTACGTATGAGAAAAATAGTTTTTAGACCATAATATTATAAAAATAAAATCGTTTGTTTAAAATTACAAGTAAAATTTTACTTGTAATTTTTTATATTTATATTTGACAAAAATAACAAACTATGAATTTTGAATTGACTGAAGAGCAACAACACATTGCGCAAGCTGTAAGAGACTTTAATAAACAATACATTGCACCGTATTATATGGATTGGGATGAAAATCAGATTTTTCCGGTAGAAGTTTTTAAAAAACTGGGAGAATTGGGTTTTATGGGAATTGTCATTCCCGAAAAATACGGAGGTTCGGGACTTTCCTATCAAGATTATGTTACCATAATCGATGAATTGTCTCAACAAGATCCTTCTATTGGGTTATCGGTAGCGGCTCATAATTCATTGTGCACCAATCATATTTATGAATTTGGAAATGAAGAACAACGGATGCGTTGGCTGCCCAAACTTGCTTCGGGAGAATGGATTGGCGCTTGGG
>JALSTJ010000277.1 GCA_026983815.1 Flavobacteriales bacterium | reverse complement strand
ATTGATACAAAAAATCGATTATTGGCACAGAGACAAAAACGGAAAACCTACCTTGTTGAAAGACCACGACCAGGAAAAAGACTATAAAACCGCCAATGGTAGAATTGTTCATAATTTGGGGGGAGTTGTCCCCGATGTTGTGATATCGGATAAAATACAAAACAGCTTGATTAAAAATATGATAAATAAAAATTATCTGTTTGATTTTGTTACACATTATTATTATACCCACACAAAACCCGAGAATATCGATCAAATGAAAATTGATGATGCCGTCGTTGAAAAATTGATTTCATATTTGAAAAAAAATAATTTACAACCCAAATCAACAGCTCAGATAATTTTGGAAAATTCCAAGAAAAAAGCTGAAAAAGAAGGAAATAAGGAAGTGTTGTCGGCTTATGATGATTTATTGAAAATCTATCAACAACAAAATTTTGAAATTATTCGTCAAAATAAAGAATTGATAAAAAAAATAATAGCCGAAGATCTGGCGCAACGTTATTTTTATATTGACGGACTGACACAATATAAACTTAAATATGACCAAACGGTATTGAAAGCTATGGATATTTTAAATCATCCGAAAGAATACAATAAAATCTTAAACAAAAAATAATTTTCATCAATGGAAAAAGTAAAAAGAATTTATTTAGGACAGGATTGAAAAAGAACAAGAAAATCTTTTTAAATATTTTTTGCAAAAGAAAAATTTATTGTATCTTTGCAGTCGCAAATACCAAAAGCCTCGGTGGCGGAATTGGTAGACGCGCTGGATTCAAAATCCAGTTCCGGCAACGGAGTGTGGGTTCGATTCCCACCCGAGGTACAAAAAACGTCTGATTAATGTCAGGCGTTTTTTTATTTTTTAAAAGAATTTAATTTTTGTTTCGTATAATCTCTTAATAATAAACTTGCAGAGATTTGGGCTTGTTCATATAATAATTTATCCCAATTTTCAGTACCTTTCCAAATTTCGGTTTTTAATGAAGCTGTTGCTTGTTCATCATACCCAGACAATTTATTTGCCAACAAACCCATTTCTTCATTTAATTGTTGTTCATTATCCCAAACTCGGGCAAACAGACCTTTTTCTCTTGCCCAAAAAGCGGTAAACCAACGGGTAGCATCAATACTCATTTCCGAAAAAGCCGCAACTCCTATTTTTCTTTTTACCGCCGGTGCTATAACATAAGGTCCGATGCCTATCGAAAGCTCCGATAGTTTTACTGCTGCTTTATCCGTTGCCATAACAAAATCGGAAGCGGCAATCAAACCAACCCCACCACCGACTGCTTTGCCTTGAACTTTGGTTAAAATAAATTTTTTTGAATTTTTCATTGCCAAAATCACCCGAGCAAAACCCATAAAAAATTCAATTGCATCATCCATATTATCCAATGCTATCAATTCGTCAAAAGAAGCTCCTGCACAAAAAGTCCTTCCTTCGCTTTCCAATACAATTACTTTAACATTGTTATTATGATTGGCTTCCACAATAGCATTTTCAAGTTTTTTTAATAAAAATCCCGGCATTGAATTGGAAGCCGGATGAAAAAACCTTATGCTTGCAATTCCATTATCGATATTTTCCGATTTAACAAAAGCTGTTTCCATAATATTAAAATCTTTTATTCGATACCTCTAATTCTCTTTTCCCATTTCCAAGCATCACGCAAAGCGTCTTCTATGCTTAATTCCGCTTTCCAACCCAATTCTTTTTCTGCCAAACTCGTATCCGCCCAAATGGCTGGTACATCTCCTTCACGTCGTCCGACAATTTTATAATTCAGGTTTAAATTATTTACCTTTTCAAAAGTTTTGACAATTTCCATCACCGATGTTCCTTGTCCGGTTCCAACATTAAAAATTTCAAAAGTTTCTTTGTTTTGGTTATTTATCAATCGTTCCAAAGCCACCACATGAGATTTTGCCAAATCCACTACGTGAATATAATCTCTAATGGCGGTTCCGTCAGGGGTATCATAGTCATCACCGAAAATTTGTAATTGTTCACGTATTCCAATAGCTGTTTGTGTTACAAAAGGAACCAGATTTTGAGGAACACCTCTTGGTAGTTCACCAATATATCCG
>JALSTJ010000276.1 GCA_026983815.1 Flavobacteriales bacterium | reverse complement strand
AATATTTCTTTTTTAAATTTTGTATAATAAGTCTTGAATTTTTGTTGATCCTTATGGGTTATCCCTTCTACAATGTATGGATACAGCACCGAAACCACCAAAGTAAATAAAACAATATTGATAACATTGGCCATATTGGCAAAAAACGAATACACTCCTACGGCTTTTTTGTCGATAAAGCTGTTGATCATATATCGGTCGGCAAACTCTATGGTTTTGTAGGAAATGGTGCCCAAAATATAAGGAATACTAATGATGACACCGTTTTTTATCCAATTAAAATCCGGTTTTAAACTGCTTTTAATAATTTTTTTCTTTTTATTGATAATCATAGCCCAGCTGAAAATCAAGGCAGCCATATTGCCCGCAAGCCAAAATTTCAGAACCGTATCGATACTGATTTCTTGTTGCAACCAAAGAATGATGACAATACCCGATACCCAAAGTCCGTTTCGTAAAAATAAATTGATATTGGCTGCCAAAGGTTTTTTGAAAACGAATAATAGTCGATAAAATTCAAAATTCAAATGTTCGCTTATTAAAACCAAATAAAAAAGTATCTGATATTGTGGATTGAAATGTAATAAATGAAATAGGATATAAACTACCGGCAATAATAAAATATAAAGTAGGATATAAAATATAAATTGATTGAAAATAATTTTTTGTTTGTCGGATTGCGGTTTTAGAATCTCACGATTGGCGTAGGAATAAAAATCAAGTCCAAGCAAATATACCATTAACAAGATGGTAACGGCAACCAAATTATATTCTCCGAAATCCGCTTCCGATGATTTGAAATACAATACGGTAAACAGAAATTTGGCTACGATGGATATTCCGCGTAAACTCAAAAGTATCAATTTATCTTTTTTCAGATAATCGGATAAATTCATTGTTGAAGGGATAGATTGTTGGGAATAAAAACTCTTTGGGCTTCGTTATAAGCATTTTCAAAAGCCAACGGGTTGATATCGGTTGAAATTTTATTTTGCGTAAAATAACTCAATAATTTTTCCGTAGGGAGATTGCCTACCAATTCGTCTTTTGCCATAGGACAACCTCCGTATCCTTTGATTGCACTGTCAAAACGACGACACCCGGATTGGTAAGCCGCATCAACTTTTTCATACCAAGATTGAGGGTGTGTATGCAAATGCGCTCCAAATTCGATATCGGGATATTTTGGTATGAGATGTTTAAAAATTCTTTGGATACTTTGAACATCGGCGGTTCCTACGGTATCGGAAAGCGAAATGATTTTTACTCCCATTTTACGAACTTTTACGACCCATTCTTCTACAATTTCTTCATTCCACGGATCGCCATACGGATTGCCGAATCCCATCGAAAAATACACATTGACTTGTTTGTTGTATCGGTCTGCCGTATTTAATATTTCTTTTAGCAAATCACAAGATTGTGCAATGGTTTTGGCGGTATTTCGCATTTGAAAAATTTCGGAAAGTGAAAAAGGATACCCCAAATATTCAATTTGGGCATATTGACAAGCATCATTTACTCCTCTCATATTGGCTACAATTGCCAAAAGTTTGGTCGATGTATTCGACAAATCCAGCGCTTCTACAACTTGTGCGGTATCACGCATTTGCGGTATGGCACGCGGGGAAACAAAACTTCCGAAATCAATGGTGTCAAAACCCACTTCCAATAAGCTTTGGATATAGCGTATTTTAGTAGGTGTAGGGATAAATTCTTTAATTCCCTGCATAGCATCTCGCGGACATTCTATGATTTTTACCGGCTGATTCAAATACAAAAAGTTTTTTATTGGATAAAGATACGAATATTTTTATTTATCGTGTCTGTTCATTGGGGTGAAAAGCGTCGGGGTCGCTTGCAGCGACCCCGACGCTAAAAAATGGGTATTCGGAGGTGTTGTGTTGAGATGTAATATCACATTTTTATGAAACTTCCTCATTAAAAAATATTACTAGTAAATTTATGGCGAATTTTTTAGACCTTTGTATGAGCAAATTATTTGAAAGATGATAAAGCTTTTGAAAAAAATCTTACGTATTTTTGCAGAAAAGAATGATGAAAAATCAACTGTATTTGACCCGATGAAAAAATTTTTGA
>JALSTJ010000275.1 GCA_026983815.1 Flavobacteriales bacterium | reverse complement strand
TTTAACTATAACAATAAACAAACAAAAGGATTATGGGGCAAATAAATGTAATTAAAAGAGATGGAACTTCTGCTGCTTTGGATTTGAAAATGATTCATGATATGGTGGAATGGGCATGTAAGGGTTATGAAAATGTTTCGGTTTCGGATATTGAAATTAACTCCAAAATTCAATTTTTTGACGGTATAACCACTTCCGAAATTCAAAAAATAATGATAAAATCGGCAGCCGATTTGATTTCGGAAGAAAATCCCGATTATCAATATGTTGCCGCTCGTTTGTTGTTGAGTGATTTGTATAAAAAAGTTTTTAAACAGGACAAACCCATACCTTTTGAATATTTTGTTCGTAATAATGTTTACCGCGGGGTTTATGATAAATCTATTTTAGAAGCTTATTCGCAACGCGAATTGGTCTATTTCGGAAAAAAACTCAAACACGAAAGAGATTATCTGTTTACCTATGCCGGACTTCGTCAAATGGTGGATAAATATCTTTTGCAAGACCGTAATACCGGAGAGCTTTATGAAACGCCGCAAGAAGCTTATATGCTGATTGCCATGTTTATGTTCAAAAACTATGAACCCAAAAAACGTAAAAAATACGTTTTGGATTTATATGAAGCGGTTTCCACATTCAAAATCAGCTTACCTACTCCAATTATGTCGGGGGTTAGAACGCCTTTGCGTCAATTCAGCTCTTGTTGTTTGATAGATGTAGGCGATTCCTTGGAATCCATTTTGCAATCCAATACCGCAGTAGGATATTATATCGCCAGTCGTGCCGGTATCGGATTGAACTTCGGACGTATCAGAGGATTGGGAGCTAATATTCGTAACGGAGAAGTGATTCATACCGGATTGGTTCCTTTCTTAAAAATGTTTGAAGCCACCACCAAATCTTTTACACAAAATGCCATACGTGGTGGAAGCTCTACTTCTACCCTTCCGTTTTTTCATTGGGAAGCCGAAACTTTTATTCAACTGAAAAACAACAAAGGAAACGACGAAAACCGTGTGCGAAGAATGGATTATTCCTTGGCTGTTAATCAACTTTTTCGGGAAAGAGTGAAAAAGAATGAGGATATTACACTTTTTTCCAGTGAAGAAGTCAAGGATTTGTATGATGCTTTCTATGGCAGTGATTATGAAAAATTCCGTATGCTATATGAAATGTATGAAGCTAACCCGAAAGTCAGAAAGAAACGTATCAATGCGCGTGAATTTTATTTGGAAGTCCTTCGTCAACGCTATGAAACCGGTAGAATTTATATTTTGAACGCAGACCATGTAAACCGACACAGTTCGTTCAAAGATAGTATTTATATGTCCAATCTTTGTCAAGAAATCACTTTGCCTACACAACCCATTGAAGATGTCAATAAAACGGATGGTGAAATCGCTATGTGTATTTTGAGCAATATCAACTTGGGAAAAATTGAAAATATTGAAGAATTAGACCATCTAACCGAATTGTTGGTGAGATTTTTGGACGAACTGATTGATTATCAAGATTATCCTGTGGTTGCAGCCGAAAAATCGACCAAAGCGCGTAGAAGTTTGGGAATCGGGGTGTCGGATGTTTTTCATTTTTTGGCTAAAAACGGTTTGACTTACAATAGCGATGAAGGCAGACAAACGATTCATCGATATATGGAACGTTTCCAATTCGGACTGATCAAAGCATCCAACAAATTAGCCAAAGAAAAAGGAGCTTGCGAACTTTTTGAACGCACCAAATATGCCGATGGCATACTTCCGATTGATACTTATGAAAAAAATGTGGATGAAATTGTTCCCAATCATTTGGAAATGGATTGGGAAAGTTTGCGAAAAGATGTGGTTAAATACGGCTTGCGAAATTCTGCTCTTAGTGCTATTCCGCCGGCGGCTTCCAGTAGCGTGGTATCCAATTCTACGCCCGGAATTGATCCGGTTCGTAAATATCTCATCGCAAAAATGAGTAAATACGGTGCCTTGAAACAATTGGTGCCGGGATTTGGAAAATATGAACAAAATTATACTTTGGCTTGGGATATTGACAATGAAGAATACTTGAAGTTTGTTGCTATTTTCCAAAAATTTATAGACCAAAGCATCA
>JALSTJ010000274.1 GCA_026983815.1 Flavobacteriales bacterium | reverse complement strand
TTGACTTCATCAATGCCCGGATATTCGCTTTTGGAACGGTATTTTAGCTTGAACGTCAATTTTTTTGTAGGTGAATATTTGATATCGGCATAAGGTTGATAAATGATATATTTACTCTGTTTTCCAAATGCTTCGGGTAAACTCAACTCCGAAGCCAATCCCAGTTTTATGCTCCATTTTTCTGCGGGTTTAAGGGCATAATAGGCATACAATTTATGACGCAAATCGCTGTAAACCGATTGTGTTTCGTTGTTTGGATTAACATTATTGACACCACTGTTGAACCGATTGGTTATTTTTTTATAAGTATTGCCATAACCCAGTTGAACACTTGATTTTTCATTGATTTGATGAGAATATTCGGCGTTGAATCTCGTGCCGAACTTCTTATCCGTCCCGATTTGCAAACTCGATTGGACATCGTCATTAAAGAAATTTGTTTGATGTTTATCCTTGAATGCGGATAAGGTAAAATCCATTTTTATTTGGTCGTTTTCATTGAGTTTTCCCAAGTAGAAAACCGATTGATAATTGGATTTTGCATCGGAATTTGTGCTTTCAAAAGTCTTGGTGGTATTTAACAAAATATCATTATTAAAAAATTTCTCATCATAAGTGCTATTGGATTTATCCGTATTAAATAACACGCCGTTAAATCCGGTTTCAAAACTCAAAGTATGCTTCGGATTGATATAATAATCCACGCCAAAACTCCACTGATCTTTGATTTTGTCCATAAACGAATTGAAATTTCCATCTTGGGAATATCTTGAAATATGATTGCCGTTTTTATAATATTTATCTTTGTAACTGATTATAGCAAAATGATTAAGCCATTGATCATAATTGGTATAAACATTGAATTTATTATAAGTATAATTGTAGGATAATGAAAGACTGTTAATGGGAATGAAATAATTTTTATCAGCCACATCGGGGTCAGTAATCAATTGATCCTCAATATAAAATTCGCTACCACGATAATCGTCTTTTAAAATGATATTGACTACTGCCGAATAGCCCTCCAATCCGTATTTCCCACTTGGATCGCGTATGATTTCCACCTTTTTCAATCGTTCGGGATTGAGATTTTCTATATATTTCGCATTTTTTTCCATTCCGTTTACCAAAATAATGATATTGCTCTCGCCATCAACTTTTATTGAATTATTATAGCGGTCATACGTGATCCCTTTAACATTTGCCAAAACATCTTTTGAATTGGCGGCGGCAATTTTCATCTTTTTGGTTACCACATAAGAAACTTTATCAACCTTGAAAGATTTAGTATCTCCCTTAATGGTTACGGATTTCAAGGTATTTTTATCCATTTCGAGTTTAAAAATTCCCAAAAATTGATCGGGTCGGGTGATTTTTACCACTTTTGAATAAGGTTTGTAACCCAAATAGTCGATTTTTATTCGGTATTGTCCGGGGGATAAATACAATTGAAAAAATCCATCGGAATCAGTAGCGGCTCCTTGCACAAAACTGCTGTCTTTTACCTTGAAAAATCCAACGTTACAAAACTCCAAATTCTTTTTGGTTTTGGCATCCGAAACTTGTCCGCTGACATTGAATTGTTGTTGGGAATAAGCCATTTGTATCGAAAAAACAAATAGCGAAAATATCATCCGAAATCCTTTACTTTTTAATTTCATAGTCTTTAATTTTATTATTTGGCACAAACATCAGTTAATAAAAAAGAAAGGAGTAAAAAAATTTACTCATCTGTCCATTTATTACGACGAATGACATTATTAAAGACGTAAAAGGCTTGGTATTGTTACAAAAAAATCCACATAATGTTTATATGTGGATTTTCAGTATGAATTATAAAATTTACAATTATTCCGCCAAAATGGTTACTTGATTATTTTTGGCTTCCACCGTTCCGGAATTTATCGGTAGAATCATTTCATATTCCCCGGGAATAAATTGGTCGATTACTTCTTCTTCAATATCCAAATTTTTTCCTTTAATCCGCACCTTTCCCTTGTCCAAAATAGATACGATAGGAGCGTGATTATCCAAAATTTCAAATTCTCCCAAGACTCCGGGAACAACAACCGCTTCAACTTCTCCCGTAAATAAAACGCCTTCCGGTGTTA
>JALSTJ010000273.1 GCA_026983815.1 Flavobacteriales bacterium | reverse complement strand
TATTTGCAAGCCCAAATAATATTGGCCTCGTGGCGCAACTGAATAGCGCATCTGATTACGGCTCAGAAGGTTACAGGTTTGAATCCTGTCGAGGTCACTAGCAGCACTTTCAAAAAGTGGCAAAACCTTGTAAATTATATGATTTACAGGGTTTTATATTTTTTTGGGTTTTAATTGATACGGTTCAAAAACAAGTGTTTCGGTCAACAAATCGGTCAACAAAAATTTGTTTGGTCAACATGTTGACCGAATTGTTAAAATTTTGACTATCTTTGAGAGATATAGTTGATTTGACTTTCGTCTGAAAATAAATGTTTAATTTTTAAAGACGACAACTATGTTAGCTTCCACAACTTTTTCTATCCTTTTTTGGATAAACACTTCTAGAGTAAAAAACAAACAAGCCAAATTATATGTACGGATTACCGTTAATCAAAAACGGGCAAATATCAGCTTACAACATCGCATTCAGATTGATTCTTGGGATAGCATCAAATCGCAAGTAAAAGGGAACAGTATCAATGCTAAATTTATAAATAATTATTTAGAACAAGTTCGGTTAAAACTTTTTAAATGTTATCAGTGAGGGCAAATCATATAGGAGAGGATTGCAAAACATATATCACCAAGATCCTAGACAAAAAACAACATCCTGAACAATCTTATAAATCCTGCTAGGAATTTTACACTTAGCCAAAAAAGTGAGCAATACACGTTTAGTACATGACAAAAAACATATACACCTGATTTTCAGTAAAATAAATGTTAAATAATTTGGTTAAAACATTGGTTTTCAGTATATATAGGAGAATAATACCATTTATTTTTCCAATGAAGAAAACCAATGTCAGCCCTAAAATTAGTAAATTAGTTTCAGTTTTAGACTCCCGATACCGAGGAAAATTAAATTATGCAAGAATAAAGTTCATTGCAATGTTCATCAACTCCTTGTGCAAGGTGCAAACAGTCAACTTTGAAAAACTTGCCAATGCATTTGATTCTAACTCAAAAACTTCTTCTTCACTCAGAAGAATTCAACGGTTTATATCCGGATTTATTTTAGAATCCGATTTGATAGCCAAACTCATATTTAGTTTGTTACCGCACGAAGGGAAATATACCTTAAGTATAGACCGAACCAATTGGAAATTTGGGCAGGTCAATATCAATATCTTTATGTTGGGTGTTGTTTATAAGGGCGTTGCCTTTCCTTTATTATTTTCAATGCTCGATAAAAGAGGAAATTCCAATAGCAAAGAACGAATTGATCTTTTAAACAGATATATCAAACTCTTCGGTAAAGATACTATTGAGTGTTTGGTTGCTGACAGAGAATTTATAGGTGAACAATGGCTCAAATATTTAAACGATGAAAAGATACGCTATTACATTCGTATTAGAAATAACTTCAAGGTTTATCTTCCTGATAAGAACAAAACCGTAAAAGCCTTCTGGTTGTTTGATTCAAACAAAGTAAATGAGTTTATCTTTTATCGTAAGATCGTTCGCCTCAATGGCCAACTTTGTTATCTCTCCGGAAGTAAACTTCTTAAAGGAGAATATCTTATTTTGGTATCTTTCAATAAACCTGAACAGGCAGACTTTTACTATAAACAACGATAGCAGATCGAAATGAGTTTTAAAGCGATGAAATCAAGTGGGTTTGATATTGAAAAAACACATCTGCAAGATATTGATTGAATACGAAAACTGATGCTACTGATAATGATTGCCTTTGTATGGTGTTACAAGGTTAGAATATATCTTCATAATCATGTCGCTCCTATTAAAATTAAAACACATGGCAGGAAAGCTAAAAGTATTTTTAAATATGGACTATCTTATGTGGCTAATATCTTGCTGAACGATCAAAGTCAGGATGATATCGGAATCTTTAAATTTTTGTCATGTACTTAGAATAAAAGGTTATAATTATTGAGCTTATAAAACTCTTAGAATTAATTTTGGGATTTAAGTGAGTTTGCTCAAAAGAGGCCAAATCACTTTTTCTTATGTATCGAATGAAGACATAAGAACAATCCCAAAAGGGTTAGAACAAGTTGATAATTGTTTGAATAATTATAAAAATTAATAGTATCATAATTAAATTTT
>JALSTJ010000272.1 GCA_026983815.1 Flavobacteriales bacterium | reverse complement strand
GATCACGGGATAGGAGTTTTCGGTGGTTTGCAAAAAATAGAACGTAATGGCAAGGAACAAGAGGTGCTGGAAATTATTTATAAAGGCGGAGACAGACTTTTTGTAAGTATTCATAGTTTGTATAAAATTTCCAAATACAATGCCAAAGACGGAACGTCTCCAAAAGTCAATAAATTGGGTTCGGGAGCTTGGAAATTGTTAAAACAAAAGACCAAAAAACGTCTGAAAAAATTGGCTTTTGATATCATCAAATTATATGCCGAGAGAAAATTGCAAAAAGGCACGAGATATGCTTCGGACAGTTATATGCAATATGAGCTGGAAGCTTCTTTTATTTATGAAGATACGCCAGACCAACTCAAAGCTACGCAAGCTATCAAAAAAGATATGGAAAGCGATAAGGTGATGGACAGATTGGTTTGTGGCGATGTGGGATTTGGCAAAACCGAAGTAGCCATTCGTGCAGCTTTCAAAGCGGTGGATAACGGAAAACAAGTAGCGGTTTTGGTTCCTACTACAATTTTGGCTTTTCAGCATTTCAAAACCTTTTCCGAACGATTAAAAAATTTTCCGGTGGTTGTTGATTATCTCAATAGATTCAGAACCGCCAAAGAGAAAAAACAAATTTTGCAAGATCTTGCCGAAGGAAAAATTGATATTATTATCGGGACTCACGCTTTGGTTAATGAAAAAGTAAAATACAAAGATTTGGGTTTGATGATTATCGATGAGGAACAAAAATTCGGGGTTTCGGTAAAAGAAAAACTCAAAACTTTGAGAAAAAATGTGGACACGCTTACATTAACCGCTACGCCTATTCCGCGAACGCTTCAATTTTCATTGATGAACGAACGCGATTTATCCGTTATCAATACTCCACCTCCCAATAGATATCCTATTGAAACACAAGTTATTCGATTTAACGAAGAACTGATACGCGATGCCATTTTATATGAAATTGAAAGAAAAGGACAGGTATTTTTTATCAACAATCGTATAGAAAATATCAAGGAAGTTGCCGGAATGATTCAACGATTGGTGCCGGATGCTCGTATCGGTATCGGACACGGTCAAATGGAAGGAAAAAAATTGGAAGCATTGATGTTGGATTTTATCAACGGTGAATTTGATATTTTGGTTTCCACTACAATAATTGAAAACGGTTTGGATGTTCCCAATGCCAATACGATTTTTATCAACAATGCGCATCAATTCGGTTTGTCGGATTTGCACCAGATGCGTGGCAGAGTAGGACGTTCTAATAAAAAAGCATTTTGTTATTTTATTACGCCTCCGTATTCGGCTATGACACCGGAAGCGCGTAAGCGTATGGAAGCTATTGAAACTTATACGGAATTGGGAAGCGGTTTTCAGATAGCGATGAAAGATTTGGAAATCAGAGGGGCAGGAGATTTGTTGGGTGCCGACCAAAGCGGGTTTATCAATGATATGGGCTTTGATACGTATCAAAAAATATTAAAAGAAGCTATCAAAGAATTGGAAGCAAACGAGTTTAAAGACTTTTTTAAAGATAAACCCAAAGAAACATTTAAGGTGGAAACTCAATTGGAAACCGATTTTGAAATTATGTTCCCTACTGATTTTATTGAGGCGGCTAGTGAAAGATTAAAATTATATAAGGAATTGTCCGAAATATCCAATGAAGAGGAACTGGAAATTTTTAAAAACAAACTGACTGATAGATTTGGAAAAACTCCACTCGAAACTGAAAATTTACTAAAAAGTGTTCGTTTGAAATGGTTGGCGGAGCGATTGGGATTTGAAAAGTTGGTTATCAAAAAAGGAAAAATGTTGGCTTATTTTGTTTCCGATACTTCATCATCATATTTTGATAGTGAAGTTTTTCAAAAAATATTGCAATTTATACAACACCATCCGTCTTGTTGCCAAATTGTTGAAAAAAACATTAATGATACAAAAAAGACTTACTTAAAATTTGAAAATATAAAATCTATTGATGAAGCAATTTTTTTATTGACAAAATTTATTCAAAAAAACTGAATTTGCTCAATCCGTAAACTCTTGTTTCTTTGAAATGCGGATGATTGGAAAAATCCAGTCTGTCAATATGTTCCAAAATCAATTGTCCGTCCGTTT
>JALSTJ010000271.1 GCA_026983815.1 Flavobacteriales bacterium | reverse complement strand
GATAGTTTTTTCTTAATTTTTGAATTGAATTTTATCTTTGATACTTGCAGATATTCTACAAAAGGCGAATGGATATACGAACCGTCGAATACTTTGGTAAAGGTTTTTAATAATTGCAAACGTCCTACTTTATTTACTATGATTACGTCCATTAAGCCATCATCCAATTCGGCTTTGGGTGCCAACAGAAAATTTCCCCCGCCATAACGTGTATTCAACACACTGACAAACAAATTTTCGGTGATACGTTTATTGCCGTTGATTTCAATTTCCAATTCGTAAGTGTTTAGTTTTATGGCATTATATAAGGTGGACAAAGTGTAAGCCGTTTCGCCGAACATTTTGAATTTTACGGCGTCCAAAGTTACATCCGTACTGAAACCGAAACCCAGAATATTGATGAAGTAAAAACAATCGTTATCGGTTTGAGCTTTAAGGACATCTATTTTTTTGGTGGTTTTATCGGCAATAATTTCTATATAAGATTCCAAATTTTCATCTTTTGTCTTGATATCATTAGCCAATGAATTTCCTGTTCCTACCGGAATAATGCCTATGGGAATTTTGCTCTCCTTATGATATTTCAGCAGCCCGTTTACCACGTCAAAAACAGTTCCATCGCCACCGGCGGCAATAACGGCATCGTATTTTTCCAAATTTGAAATTTCCTTGATTATACTTGTCCCGTGATGCGGATATTGCGTTAAAATAATATCGACCTCCAATTGATATTTCTTAAACAATTCCTTGATTTGTTCCAATTGTTTGAGCGCTTTTCCGTTTCCGGCTTTGGGGTTGTAAATGCAGAGGATTTCCATATTCATTTTAAAATTTCAAATATAAAGGTTTTGTTTATAAACAAATCATATCCAACTATTTTTTAAATTTATGATATTACATAGCCGTTAATTTATAAATTTTTATATTTTTGTTACACATTAAAAAAATACAAACTATGGCATTTGATATCGATATGATAAAAGGGGTTTATAAGATTTTACCCGAGCGTGTGGAAAAGGCAAAAAAAATCTTAAAACGTCCAATGACTTTTTCGGAAAAAATTCTTTATTCACATCTTTGGGAAGGTGATCCTACACGGGAATATCAAAGAGCAAAAGACTATGTGGAATTTAAAGTGGATAGAGTAGCTATGCAAGATGCTACGGCTCAAATGGCAATTTTACAATTTATGCAAGCAGGCAAGAAAAAAGTTGCTGTCCCTTCTACCGTGCATTTGGATCACTTGATTCAAGCATATCAAGGCGTAAGTAAAGATTTACAAGAAGCAATCAATAAAAACAATGAAGTTTATAACTTTTTGGAATCCGCTTCAAAAAAATATGGAATTGGCTTTTGGAAACCCGGAGCGGGAATTATCCACCAAGTGGTTTTGGAAAATTATGCTTTTCCCGGCGGTTTGATGATTGGAACCGATTCTCATACGGTAAATGCCGGTGGATTAGGAATGGTAGCCATTGGAGTAGGAGGAGCGGATGCCGTTGATGTAATGGCAGGAATGCCTTGGGAATTGAAATGGCCTAAATTAATAGGCGTAAAATTGACAGGAAAATTAAGCGGTTGGGCTGCGCCGAAAGATATCATTTTAAAAGTAGCCGGTATCTTAACCGTTAAAGGTGGAACAGGAGCTATTATAGAGTATTTCGGCGAAGGAGCGGAATCTATTTCAGCTACCGGAAAAGGAACCATTTGTAATATGGGTGCCGAAGTTGGAGCAACCAACTCTAACTTCCCTTATGACCAAGCTATGGAACGTTACTTGCGTGCAACAGGACGTGACGATGTAGCCGATGCAGCTAATGAAATCAAGGAGTTTCTACGTTCCGACCCCGAAGTTTATGAAAACCCTGAGAAATATTACGATGAGGTAATAGAAATTAATTTGAGTGAATTACAACCGCATTTGAACGGACCTTTTACACCCGATAGAGATACTCCGGTATCCGAAATGAAAACAGTAGCCCGTGAAAACGATTGGCCTTTAAAAGTTGAATGGGGATTGATAGGTTCTTGTACCAATTCATCTTATGAAGATTTATCACGTGCCGCTTCCGTAGCTCGTCAAGCTTTGGAAAAAGGTATCAAACCGAAAGCCGGAAT
>JALSTJ010000270.1 GCA_026983815.1 Flavobacteriales bacterium | reverse complement strand
AAAGTGAAATGTTGGAGTAAAATAGGTTGTGATAATCAAATATTTTTAATGTGTTAGGAGAAATTGAATAAATTATAAATCAAAATATGAAAAAGCTATTATTTTTATTTTTTTTAATCACTATTTCATATGCTAATGCACAAGTAGGAATAGGAGGCAACCCCGATAACAGTGCTATGCTGGATATCCAATCTACCGATAAGGGATTGTTAATTCCGCGAGTCAGTTTAAGCAATATTACAGATACAAGTTTGGACGGAACAAATACGGTTTCCGAAGGAATGATTATCTACAATACAAATGCTAATGTAACAGGTGGAAACGGCAAAGGATTGTATTACTTTACTGGGACGCAATGGGAAAAATTTACAGTTAATTCTTATAATGTCAGTAGTGTTACCATTGGAACTAACGAAATTACCAAAAGTAATACGGCGGGTGAAGATGTTACCGGGTATGATACGGCGTTAGAGCCTTCTGTGTATAATAAAGATGGAAAAATTCAAGTGAAATTAGTAGTAAAATACGAAAGTATCAATGCCGGAAATGTCAATTTTCAATTACGTGCCAGAAACCTAAACAATGCTGATGTTTGGCCTATAACAAACGGCGATTTCGGGACACACGCAAGCACCGGGGATAATCGGAAAGTGGCAACAAGTGCTTGGGTGAATTGGGATGCGACGACAACCGCTTATGAAATTCATTTGTTTTCTTGGGTAAGTTCGGGAAGTATAAAAATTATCAGTGCGTATTTGTTGGTGCGTTCGCAATAAGTTTTTCTTGAAGGTTTTTTCCAAGCTTCAAGGGATGAAAATATTATTGTAAAGACAAGGTATGCCTTGTTTCAACTGCAAGAGGATGTATCTTTAAGTAAATAAATGAAATGATTAAAAGTGATGATTAGAAAACCTTCAAGGTGTTTGAAAACCTTGAAGGAAGAAAGAAGCTATGATAAAATCTCCTTGAAGGTCTTCTCAACCTTCAAGGTATGCAAACAATCAAGAAATAAATGAAAAATTTGAATAAAATAATGAACAGTGAGAATATCAATACCTTCAAGGTGTTTGGAAACCTTGAAGGAAGAGGGAAGTGATGATAAAATCTCCTTGAAGGTTTTCAACAACCTTCAAGGTATGAAAATAAGAAAGAAATAAAGAAAAAGTCGGTGAGACAAAAAAATAAATTAAATTGCAAGAAAAAAATTAAGCAATTTTGAATAAAAAGATAAATTAACGAAAAATACAGACGAATGAAAAAAATTACATTTTTAATTTTACAATTTATTGTTTACGGTATTTGGGCACAAGCGGTAACTACCAATCCAAGTCCCATTGAAGTGGATCAACCGGTAACCATAACGGTTTTTACCAACTCTACGGATACCGATTGTAATCATTTTAATAATCCCACCAAAGTTTATATGCACGCCGGTATTGGAGATGATAACAATGCTTGGAGTTTTGCAGTTGTAGGAAATTGGGGACAAGATGACGGCGTTGGATTGATGACCGATAATGGTGACGGCTCGTGGAGTATTACCATTACCCCTTCTACTTACTTTAACCTAACTGCTTCGCAAATATCACAAGCAACCAAGATGGGAATGGTTTTTAGAAACGAAGACGGAAGTCAGGAATTTAAAGATAACGGATGTCAAGATTTTATATTTAATGTGGGGGCTTTTCAAGTTACGATGATCAATCCCGATAATTCGGGAGTTGTTCTGGTTAATAATGGCGGTGGAACACAAATCTTGGCTCAAAATTCAGGAGGAAATGCTGATTATTCGTTGTCTGCAAACGGACAAGTTGTTCATACACAGAATAATACGAGTTTTTATAATGGCTATTTATTTCAAAATCTTACCGAAAATCAATATTGCGAATTGACCGTTACAATGGGTAGCAACACCATTGTCAAACATTTTGTTATTCTGGTAAATAATACGCAAAATCAAGCAATGCCTTCGGGTTTGGAAGACGGTATCAATTACGATTCCGACACTTCAAAAGCGACTTTGGTATTAACCGCACCTTTAAAAGATTTTATTTACGTAGCCGGTAGTTTTAACAACTGGCAACCCGATAGCAATTATGCAATGAAAAAAGATCCTTCGTC
>JALSTJ010000269.1 GCA_026983815.1 Flavobacteriales bacterium | reverse complement strand
ATAATTTGGGTTACACTTATTTCAAACTCAAAGATTATCCGAATGCCGCCAAACATTTTGACCGATTTATCCAAACAAAACCCAATAAAAAATTACTGAAAGACAGCTATTTACGATTAGGCGACAGCTATTTTGCTTCCAAGAAATACTGGCCGGCTATGGAAGCTTATAACAAAGCTATTTTGCTCAATGGTCCCGATGCCGATTATGCCGCTTATCAAAAAGCCATCAGCTACGGATTTGTAGGAAAAACCAATCGAAAAATCGATGATTTGAACCGTTTTATCAAAGAATTTCCAAATTCCAAATACTTACCCGATGCTTATTATCAATTGGGAAGCACTTACGCCAACAAAGGAGATAATGCCCTAGCCCTTCAAACTTTTGACAAATTGCTAAACAAGTTTCCCGACAATAAATTTTCCGCTTTGGTATTGCTAAAACAAGGAACTATTTATTACAATACCAATCAAAATGCAAAAGCACTGGAAAAATTCAAAAAAATCGTGCAAAAATTCCCCAATACCCCAATCGCTCATCAAGCGGTTGAACAAATCAAAAATATCTATATCGACGAAGGTCGAGCCAATGATTATGCCGCTTGGGTCAAAACCGTTCCTTGGGTGAATGTAAGCAATACCGAATTGGATGATGCCGTTTTTGAAGCGGCACAAGAAAAATATATGGCTATGGAACCCAATGCAATCTCCGAATTGGAAAAATATTTGCAACAATTCCCTGACGGACTACATAGCTTGGAAGCACATTATTATTTAGCCAAATTGTATAAGAAAAAAGGAAAAAATGGAAAAACCGCTTTGCATTATGAAAAAATTGCAAGTCAGCCCCAAAACAATTATACTTTGGAAGCCCTTCGTGAATTGTCCGAAATACATTTGAAAAAAGAAAAATGGGATCAAGCCATACCTTATTTGGAGCGATTGGAAATGCTTGCCACTTCACCCAATGATATAATTTTTGCACAATCCAATTTAATGAAAGCTTATTATCAAACCGATAAATATTCTATGGCAATTGAATACGCCGAAAAAGTGCTGAATAATCCCAAAAGCAGCAAACAGATGAAAAACGATGCAAAAATCATCATTGCACGTTCGGCTATGAAAACCGGAGATGAAAACAAAGCTCGTGATTATTATACCCGATTGAGCAAAACCGCCGGTGGAAAAATTGCAGCAGAGAGCTTGTATTATGTAGCGGAATATCAAAATAAAGACGGAAAGTTTGATGCCTCCAACCAAACCATTGCCCAACTGACCAAAAAATATGCCGGATACAAATATTGGGCGGCAAAAGCATTGGTTCTAATGGCAAGAAATACTTATGCCAAAGGTGATGCGTTTAATGCCACCTATATTTTGGAAAGTGTCATTAAAAATTTCAAACAATATCCCGAAATAATTCAAGAAGCAAAAGACTTATTGAAAGAAATCAAAGCCAATGAAGCTAAGAAAAATTCATCCGTTACCGATTAATTACAACCTAAAAAAAATCGAAAAATGAAAAAAATATTTATTTACATATTATTAATTATTCCCAATATTTTTATAGCACAACAAAAAAAAGATTCCGTAAAAACCGAAGTAATAGAAGTTACGCGTTCTTATACGCCTACGGTTCAAGACGCTTATAAATTGGCTATCAATCCGGATAGTATCAAAGTAATTGAGAAAAAAATTCCGGTTTCCTACCGGATTCAATCGGTGCCGGTAGCTTCCACTTTCCAACCCGAAAAAGGTAGAATGAGTCAGTTTCAATTCGTTCGACACAATGAAAATCAATACAGCTCTTTTGCAAGTTTGGCCGTAGGAAATCACACAAATATCAACGCCGAAGCTTTTGTAAACTATCCTGTTTCCGACAAACTGGATGCCGGTATTTATGTAAAACATCGTTCGTCCCAAGGAGATAAAAATTCTCAACTGATCAATCCCTATACGCATACCAAGGTTGATGCCTTGCTAAAATATACCCAAAAAAAATCCCAATGGAATCTGGATTTGGGTTATTTACTCCGAACGCATCAATTTTCTCCCAATTTAAAAATTGTAACGCCCTCATTTCCTGTTATAGAAGAAACGCTTTATAAAGAAAAAAGAC
>JALSTJ010000268.1 GCA_026983815.1 Flavobacteriales bacterium | reverse complement strand
TCTCTATTGAGAACCTTTTCTCTCGGAGTGGTAATAATATCATTAGGAGACGAAAGTAAAACAAACAAAACCAACAAACCCGTAATCAATCCTGCCGTAAAAACCAATATCCATTTTTTACGTGAAGATTCAACAGGTCTGTATGATAAAGTATCCGGATCGTAAATTAATTTCCTTTTACTCATAAATTGTTTTATTTTTGTTGCTCAAAATTCTATCCTTAGAATAGGATAAGTTTGGCAAAGTTAATAAAAAAATTTTTTATGAAAATGTTAAAATCCAATGAAATAAGAAAAGCTTTCTTTGATTTCTTTCAATCCAAAGATCATAAAATCGTTCCCTCGGCTCCGATTGTTCTCAAAGATGACCCTACCTTGATGTTTACAAATGCCGGGATGAATCAATTCAAAGAATATTTTCTCGGTTATAAAAATCCCGAATATAAAAGAATCGCCGATACCCAAAAATGTTTGCGTGTTTCGGGAAAACACAATGATTTGGAAGAAGTGGGTTTGGATACCTATCACCATACCATGTTTGAAATGTTGGGTAATTGGAGTTTTGGTGACTATTTCAAAGAAGAAGCCATCGCTTGGGCTTGGGAATTGCTTACGGAAGTTTACAAAATCGATAAAGATCGAATGTATGTAACCGTTTTTGAAGGTGATGCATCGGAAAATTTGGAGAAAGACATGGAAGCTTATAATATTTGGAAAAAACATATACCCGAAGAACGTATTCTTTTCGGAAATAAAAAAGATAATTTCTGGGAAATGGGCGCTACCGGTCCTTGTGGACCCTCGTCGGAAATTCATGTGGATTTACGCTCCGATGAAGAACGAAAAAAAATTCCGGGAGAGCAATTGGTCAATAAAGATCATCCCGAAGTAATCGAAATTTGGAATTTGGTTTTTATGGAATTCAACCGCAAAGCCGACGGAAAACTGGAAAAATTAGCTCAAAAACATGTGGATACCGGAATGGGATTTGAACGTTTGGCAATGGTTATTCAAGGGAAAAAATCCAATTACGATACGGATATTTTTATGCCTTTAATTAATAAAATCGAACAAATTTCGGGCTATAAATACGGTAAAGAAACTCCGAAGGATATCGCTATGCGCGTTATCGCAGACCATGTGCGTGCTGTTGCTTTTTCAATAGCAGACGGACAATTGCCTTCCAATACCGGCGCCGGATATGTTATTCGTAGGATTTTGCGTAGAGCCATTCGCTACGGCTTTACTTTTTTGGATTTAAAAGAAGCTTTTATCTATCGATTGGTTCCCATTTTGTCTGAAAATATGGGAGCGGTTTTCCCTGAAATCAAAAAACAGGAAAATTTGATACAAAATGTTATTAAGGAAGAAGAAAATTCTTTCTTGAAAACCTTGGAGCAGGGACTGATTTTGCTCAACAGAATGATGGAAACCGCCAAGGATAAAAAAATTCCCGGAGCCAAAGTTTTTGAACTCTACGATACATTTGGTTTTCCAAAGGATTTAACCGCTTTGATATTAAGAGAAAAAGGATTTGAATTTGATGAAAAAGAATTTGATGTTGAAATGCAAAAACAAAAGCAACGTTCCAAATCCGCTGCTGAAATTGTTACGGATGATTGGGTTGAATTGCGTTCGGATGACGAAGAAGAATTTGTCGGATATGATATTTTAAAAACTCCTGTAAAAATCACAAAATACCGCAAAATAAAATCAAAAAAAGATGGCGATTTGTATCAATTGGTTTTCAATCTTACGCCTTTTTATCCGGAAAGCGGGGGACAAGTCGGCGATAGAGGTTATTTGGAAGGTCCCGATGGAGAAATCATACATATTATTGATACCAAAAAAGAAAATAATCTGATT
The DNA here is from genome assembly GCA_026983815.1 of Flavobacteriales bacterium. Classification (GTDB taxonomy): domain Bacteria; phylum Bacteroidota; class Bacteroidia; order Flavobacteriales; family Flavobacteriaceae; genus JALSPZ01. The sequence goes on along the minus strand of JALSTJ010000268.1, from coordinate 262 downwards.
GTTCATCTTGCAAAAAATTTACCCAAAAATCCAGAAGCAACTTTTCAAGCCATAGTAGATGAAGAGGCGAGAAAAAAAACAGCTGCTAATCATTCGGCAACACATTTGCTGCATCAAGCTTTGCGATCAATATTGGGAACACACGTAGAACAAAAAGGTTCATTGGTGGCACCTACACATTTGCGTTTTGATTTTTCTCATTTCGGAAAAATGACGGACGAAGAAATCAAAAAAGTGGAAGATTTTGTCAATGAACGTATTC
>JALSTJ010000267.1 GCA_026983815.1 Flavobacteriales bacterium | reverse complement strand
CATCCAAAGCACTGGGATAGGGATTTCCTACCAAATAATCGTGTCCGGCAGTGATATTAATAGTATAATCTCCATCATTAGGAACGCCTGAAAATGTCCAAGATGCGTATTCCGTTGTTGCTGCTCCATTTGCGGCATTCAAAGCGGCATCCACTCCGGGACCTTTCATAGTATAACCTTCGGCAGGATTTACGGTTCCGGTATTTTGAATATGATTATCATACCAACCTTGATAAGAGCCGTCCACTCCGTCTTTGAAAGCAAAAAACCAATAAGCATTTAAGCTTACGGGATGTGTTTGAGCAGGCAAATCATTTGTGGCGTTGGTATTATTTACTACCTGAATATCAGGGTAAGTTGATTTGTTTATATTGTCACCTTGGGCACCATCTTTAAGGTAAGGAACTTTCCAAGAACCACTTCTATTAACAGGAGCTGACCAATAATTATAGTAATATTGATTGGTCGTTCCTTGCTGATCCACCCAAAGATATTTGGAACCAGAAGCCAAAGAAGTTCCGGTATGTGTTTGAACCAATTGCGATTCTCCTATTAAGCGAATATCTCCGTTAGTGGTAAGATTATTATTAACATTTAGCAAATAACCGTCATTTACTTTATAATCAAAATCGGCAGTTCCGTCATTTACATTCATATCGTTCGTATAGACATCATTTTCCATTTGTGTTACGGAATTATTGGCATTATTGATTATCAGATTATTAAAATAAGCAGGTTGTGTTCCTTTAATATTTTGTGGATTATTTCCGGAAAAAGTTGTTGTTCCCAAAGTGGTTTGGGTCATAGTTCCATTATTGGTAAAATTATCTCCGGCAAAAATAAAGCTTCCTTCATTGGTTTCAGTTGCTCCGGCATCATTTATAAAATCCAATCCACTAATGTAAACTGTAGAACCATTGGAGATATATAAATTACCTTTGTTAGTGAATTGAGCTTGAGAAAAACCAAAACCAATTAAAAATAAAAATAAAAAAATAAATCTGGTCATAATGAAATGCTTTAAGTTTAATGTACAAATATACAACATTTTATCAAACTTTTACAAAAATTTTGAAATTATCCCAATCCAATCCCACCTTAAATGAATTTCTGGTGTTAAGAATTTGCTCCTTGTTCAAATAAAATGTTAAAATTTGTTCTTGTCCTGCTTCTGTTTTTGTTCTAACTTTTCCGGTTTCATCTACAAAACAAGTATCTCCCGAATGATAAATATCGTTTCCGTCTTTCCCTATTCTATTGACCCAAATTACAGCCGATTGATTTTCTATTGCTCGGGCTTTTAATAGATTTTCATAAGCATATTTTCTGCTTTCGGGCCAATTGGCAATATAGATAATAACGTCATATTCGTATGTTTGGGAATTTTTATCGAAGCTATTTTTGGACCAGACGGGAAATCTTAAATCATAACAAATTTGCAATAAAAATTTTATTCCTTTAAATTCTACAATGGTTCTTTTGTTGCCGGCAGTCATTATATGATGTTCTCCACCCATCTGGAACAAATGTCGTTTGTCATACGATTGAAAATTGCCATCGGGTGGCATCCAAAACATACGGTTGTAATATTTAGCGTCTTGTTCAAATAAAATACTGCCCACTAAGATTTTATCTATTTGTTTGGCTTTGTTTTTCATCCATTCAAATGCCTTTTTGCCTACCGGTTTTTTTAGCTTTTCTACATTCATTGTAAAACCCGTGGAAAACATTTCGGGGAGAATGACCATTTCGGTATCCGAAGGAATTTTTTCTAATAATCTATCAAAATTTTGCAGATTTTTATCGGTTTGTTCCCAAGCCAAATCGGTTTGTATCAAACTTATTTTAACTGATTTTTCCATTATAATGAATTTAAAATTTTTGCAGCTTTTAATAAAGTTTCCTCTTGTTTGGGAAAAGCAAAACGCAAAATTTGTTGATTGTATTTATCGTGATAAAAAGATGAAACGGGTATGGATGCTAATCCCTTTTCACGTGTCATCCAAACGGCAAAATCGTATTCGGGCATATCCGAAATTTCAGAATAATCCAATAATTGAAAATAGGTCCCGTGCGATGGAATAATTTTGAATTTTGAACCTTGTATGGCTTTGATAAAAATATCTCT
>JALSTJ010000266.1 GCA_026983815.1 Flavobacteriales bacterium | reverse complement strand
AACTTTGCCCTCGTAAAAACAGGGGTGCTCCTTAACGAGCTGAGATCATACCCGTTGAACCTCGAACAGGTAATGCTGTTTAGGGACGTTTATAAATCTCACTTGCCTTTGTTTTTATGTTAATCAAATAATAACATAAAAAACAAAAGAAAAATGAAAAAACTGTTTATTTTAATTTGGCTATTGAGCCTAGGCGCTCAGGCACAGACTTACACACTATCGGGAGTGGTAAAAAATGACCAAAACGAAGCTATCAATGCCGCAAAGATTTTTGTGGATAATCAACCGAAAACCCAAACGGATGATAAGGGCTCTTTTCAAACGGAAATTTCTCCCGGAAAACATTTGTTAAAAGTTATTAAACAAGGTTTTGAAGCTTATGAGACAACAGTTGTTCTCGATAAAAATTTGTATTTGGAAATTCGTTTGCTCTCCAAAATTCAAAGTTTGGATGAAGTGGTGATTTATTCGGTAAATGCTACTAAAAATATGCCGGTAACACACACCAACATCAAAAAGGAAACCATTGAAGAACAAAATTTGGCACAGGATATTCCGTATTTGTTGGAATGGACGCCAAGTGTGGTCAGTACATCGGATGCCGGAGCGGGTGTGGGATATACAGGTATTCGCATTCGAGGAATAAGTCCGCAGCAAATCAATGTAACTTTGAACGGTATCCCTTTGAACGATCCGGAATCTCACGGGGTTTATTGGGTGGATATTCCGGACTTTGCGGGATCCACCGAAAGTATTCAAATTCAACGTGGGGTAGGAACTTCCACCTTCGGAACCGGAGCTTTTGGAGCGGCTATCAGTCTTACAACGGATAAAATCAGCGAAAAACCTTATGCACAATTGCAAACGGATTTGGGCTCGTTCAATACCCGAAAATTGAGTTTTAAAGCCGGTACGGGACTTCTGAACAATCATTTTGAATTTACGGGGAGAATTTCAAAGATAAAATCCGACGGATATATTGATCGTGCTTGGTCGGATATGAATTCTTATTTCCTTTCGGGAACTTATAAAGACGACAAAAATCAACTGAAAGCCATTGTTTTCGGTGGAGCGGAGAAAACCTATCAAGCTTGGTATGGAGTAGATAAAGATACTTATGAAAACAATCCGACTTTTAATTATGCCGGAGCTATCTATAATGATGTTTGGGAAATAGAACGTTTTTATGACAACGAAATCGACAATTATAAGCAAGACCATTATCAATTGCATTACGAAAGAAAAATTGCGGATAATATCAAATTTAATTTAACCGGTCATTATACCTACGGACGCGGGTATTATGAACAATACAAACAAGACAGAGATTTTTCCGATTACGGATTAACTCCTATCGTAATCAATGGAGTTACGATTGACCAAACCGATTTGATCAGAAGAAAATGGTTGGATAACGATTTTTACGGTGCTACGGCATCGCTTTCCTACAAAAGCAAACAGATGAAAATCATCTTGGGATTGGCTTCCAATGAATATGACGGAAGACATTTCGGTAGGATTATTTGGGCAAGATATGCTTCAGATAGTGAAATTCGTCAAGAATATTATCGCAATACGGGTATTAAAAAAAATATCGGAGGATTTGCCAAAAGTATATATAGCCTTTCGGATCAATTGAAGTTATTTACGGATATTCAATTCCGCAAAATAAATTATAAAATCAATGGAACTATAGATTATAATTATCCGTTTCAAACCCGCGACGATTTGTTTTTTATCAATCCGAAATTGGGTTTGACTTATTTGATAAATTCCAATCAACAAGCTTATTTTTCGGTAGCGCAAACACACCGTGAGCCTAACAGAGACGATTATGTTAACAATCCCGCCGACTTGCCTAAACCCGAAACTTTAAATGATGTGGAAGCCGGATGGAAATACCGTAAAAACAATTTGCAATTGGAAACCAATATCTACGGAATGTTTTATAAAGACCAATTGGTTTTGACGGGAAATATCGATAATGTAGGCAATCCCATAAGAAAAAATGTAGGAAAAAGTTATAGAGTAGGACTTGAAATGCAGGGAGCTTATCAAGTAAATAAATCTTTGGATTTATCGGCAAATTTAACTTATAGTCAAAATAAAAATGTCGATTATTATGAGT
>JALSTJ010000265.1 GCA_026983815.1 Flavobacteriales bacterium | reverse complement strand
CCAAGATTGAAAAAAAGCAGTGGAAGTTTCCGTAAAAGTTCCGTCCCCATTGTTGTGCCATAATTTGGTGTATTGTGTACTGGTTACATCGCTAAACCCTGCAAGTATAAAATCGGGATAATTATCATTGTCATAATCGGCAAATTGCATTTTTCCAAAGCTCATTCCCGGAAGATTAGCTGATGTCATTTCAGAAAATGTTCCATCGTTATTATTGATAAATATTTTGGTAAAATTGCTCCATGGATTTGTATCTGTTCTCATTCCGGTTATTCCAACATCCATATGTCCGTCATTATTTACATCAACAGCAGAAATGTCTCCCATATAAGCCGGAGGTAATCCGGTATTTGCAAAAGTGAAAGTTCCATCGCCGTTATTGTAGTAAATATCAGTTTGTCCGTCATTTCCATTATATCCCATAATAACGATATCCAAATTGCCATCTTCGTTAAAATCCGCCCATTGGGCTTGCCCTAATGAGAGTAAAGGTAAATTTGAGTTGGCAACCAAACTAAAATTTCCATTATCGTTTTGGTATAAACCTCCCCCGGGATCTCCTGTGGGCAACTCACCTGATATGTATAAATCTTGATCTCCGTCATTGTCATAATCTCCCCAAGCGACAAATGAATTATTCAAAGCGGGGATATTTCCCGTGATGTCTGTGAATACTTGTGCAGTAAGGTTTCCAAACACCAAAAGAACCAATAAAGTGTAAATCTTTTTCATAGTATTGTTTTTCAAAAATTTTATTCAAAATTATAAAAAAATATTTAATAAAAAAGACGGCTTAACCGTCTTTTTCAAATATTTTTTAGAAATTATATCGGAATCCCAAGAGAAATTTATTTTTATAAAGTTTTGTTTTGGCTTGGTCGGGAAGCCCTGTTAAGGTTCGGCTTTGTGTGGTTTGACCGGATTGCCAAGCCAAATCCATACTAATTCCACCGAAATTATATCCTGCGCCTAATGAATATCCTTTATATGCATACAAATCCTCCGTGTTTTTATAAGGAGAAGTGGTTATAAATCCACCGGCTCTTAAACTCAATTCACTTAATTTTAATTCCCCTCCTACATTCAAACTATGAACCCCTTGAAAATTATCTCTCATCAATTGATTAACCGCATCAAAATAATCGCTATCAGCTTCTATATTTTTTTCTTTGAAACGCAGGTTGGAATAATCCTGATAACCGTAATCTACCGAAATCAATCCCGTTTTACCAAAGACTTTAGATATTCCTACAATCATTTTTGAAGGAGTGATGATTTTATACGGAGCAAAACTATTTTCTACATTAGGAGAAACATCCACAGGAGAATATCCGTTAAATTCGGTATGAATATTTTGTTTTAGATATTCATCAATTTCCAGCCATTGGGGACTATGAAAAGCAAAACTTAGACGAAATTTATTATCAAATTTATAAATTCCTCCCAATTTGATTTGAACTCCCGAACCTTCTACCCGTAAATAATTATTAAATTTTAAACTTTTCAATTCGGAAGTCGGATGGTAGCCGGTTTCATAAATGGAATTATTTTCTTTATAATCAATGGAAATCAAATCCAAACTGATACCCAATTGTAATTTATTCTTATAAGTTCCTCCAAAACTAAATTCGGCATTTCCTTTGTTTCCTATGGAAGAAATTTTACTGATATGTTGAACATTGGTATAAGTTGCATTGGGTGTATAAGCTGTATTATTATCATCAGTATCATCTACGGGGTTGATTATATAAGCTTGATAACCTAAAAATGCTTGTTGGGCTTGAAAACTTGAATTTTCTCCCAACCATTGATAAACATAATCGATGTCTTCTCCGGTTCCAACTTTAATATCTCCCAAACCTATGCCTTGTGCATTGTCCACAAAATAATTGACTACCGAATTACCGTTTGCGTTGGTACCTTTTATTTTCAAATAATTTCCGTAATCGGCAGTTCTATTATAATTAAAACCGAAAGCCAATTTATTCCAATCATCTACGTTTGATTTATATACCCATACAATTCCCAATTGATCAACATTTAATATGGCATCATCAAAAGAGGTATAATCGGAATTTTGTCGAGTGTCGAAATAGTTGGAATTATTTCCGACGGAGTAAAACGAAAATGTGCCACTGAGTTGGTTGGTAGAAAAAGTGGTAACTCCGGCCGGGTTGAGTGTAATGGCACTCAAATCTCCTCCCAGCGCACTAAAAGCTCCTCCCATACCCGTAAAACGTGCAGAACCATTTACTTCGTTGGTTGCATAACGTAAGGCATCTTCTTCATTTTGTGAATAAATATTACTCACGAATAAGGATAAAAGTATTGCTATGAAATATTTTCTGAAAATACTGTTCATAAATTTATTTTTTTAAAACTTAAATGGATTTATTATTTTATCTGCGCCCTCTTCCACTTCCCGAATGTCCACTTCTTCCACCGCCACTATTACCGGAAGAACTTCTTGATCCGCCAAATGACGAATGTGAACTTCCGCCGTAACTGCTTCTGCCGGATGAATAACTTCTACTACTTCTGTTGGTAGAATGTGACGAAGAACGGCTGGTAGAATAACTGCTATTTGACCTATTGCTTCTTGAACGGCTGGATGATGAATAGCTTGTTGAACGGGAACGATGATTACGCATACGTGAAGTTCTGTTGCTTCTTGTAGTTCGATACGGACGGGTTTTTTCGGTTCGAGTGGAACGTGAAGGAGTGTATCTTCCATTGCTGTTTCCATGATTATTCCTGTTGATACGATCTTCTCTCGGACGTGTAGTTCGTGTAGTTCTTTCCGTTCTGCCGTGTCTTTCGGTTCTATTGATACGGTCGGCTCTTGGTCGAGTGGTTCTTTCGGTGCGGGAATTTCTACCGATTCTATCTTCTCTCGGACGAGTGGTTCTATTGACTCTATCACTTCTTCCACCGGAATTTTTTCTTGAAATTCTGCCACTGTTTCCATCAATTCTGTCTTTTCTCACGGTTCGTCTGTTGGCTGTTAGACTCGATGGATTGGTTCTACCGAATAATGTTCGTCTGCCTCTGACATAAGATCTTCTGTTTCGGTAATAATAGTAGTTGTTATTGTAATAATTGTAATAATTAGGATAGTATCCCCAGTAAGTGTAGGGTGTATAATAACCATAGCCATAACCATAGTACCAAGGATCATAATACCAAGAATTGTAATACCAAGGATCATAATAATAAGAAGGTCCATAGTAAAAACTGAAACTTACCCCCCAATAAGGTCTGTAATAGTAGGGGCGATAGCTGTATGGATATGCCCAACACCAAGGATCATAATCATAATAATGATGAATATATACTTCCTTTTTTGTTACAGTGTAACTGTCATTATCATTGTCATAATCGTTGTCATTGTCATCATAATAGTAATCATTTTCATCGGTTACAATATCATCATCGTCCAAATCTTCGTAAAGTTTGGCTTTGTTATTGAAATATTCTTCATAAAAAACATAACTTTTATCATCGTCATTTTTGGTTTGTTCCCGATTATTTTCAGTATGTTTTTTAGATACGGTTTCTTTTGTTTCTACAACGCTTACCTTGTGTGCAACTGGTTCGTCTTCGTAAATTCCATCATAAGAAGCATTATAATACGTGCCACAAGATGAAAATAAAATTGCAGCAAAACTTAAAAAGAGAGCAGAGCTCGTAAAATTATGGATAGTTGTTTTCATAAGACAATGATTTATCGTTAAATTTACAAAAATTAATTAGCTTTGCAAAATAATTCACAAAGAATTCGATTAAAAATATACAACAATCATACCAAAAATTTTGAAAATGAGTAAAAAACTTACCAAACGCAGCGAGGATTATTCCAAATGGTATAATGAATTGGTCGTAAGAGCCGATTTGGCAGAAAATTCCGGAATACGTGGCATGATGGTTATTAAGCCATACGGTTATGCCATTTGGGAGAAAATGCAAGCCCAATTGGATAAAATGTTTAAAGAAACCGGACATCAAAATGCATATTTTCCGCTTTTGATACCCAAATCATATTTTAGCAAGGAAGCCAAGCATGTGGAAGGATTTGCCAAAGAAGCGGCTATTGTTACCCATTATCGTTTGCGTGCAACGGCTGACGGAAAAGGAGTAGAAGTCGATCCGAATGCAAAACTCGAAGAAGAATTAATTATCCGTCCAACTTCCGAAACCATTATTTGGGATACTTACAAACGCTGGATACAATCTTATCGGGATTTGCCGATCTTGGTCAATCAATGGGCTAATGTAATGCGTTGGGAAATGCGAACGCGTTTGTTTTTAAGAACTGCCGAATTTTTATGGCAAGAAGGTCATACAGCTCACGAGACAAGAGATGAAGCGGTAAAAGAAGCTGAAAAAATGCTCCATGTATATGCTGACTTTGCCGAAAATTTTATGGCAATGCCCGTAATCAAAGGAGTAAAATCGGAAAGCGAACGTTTTGCAGGAGCCGAAGATACTTATACCATCGAAGCTTTGATGCAAGACGGTAAAGCTTTGCAATCGGGGACTTCTCATTTCTTGGGTCAAAATTTTGCCAAAGCTTTTGATGTAAAATTCCTTTCGCGTGAAGGTAAATTGGAATATGTTTGGGCTACTTCTTGGGGTGTTTCCACTCGCTTGATGGGTGCGCTTATCATGACACATTCCGATGATAACGGATTGGTATTACCACCGAAATTGGCTCCTATTCAAGTGGTGATTATTCCGATTTACCGCAAAGACGAACAATTGAAACAAATTTCGGAAAAAGTGGATGAAATTGTCAAAAAATTAAAATCCAAAGATATCAGTGTAAAATATGATGACAGCGATCATTATAAACCCGGTTGGAAATTCAACGAATACGAACTCAAAGGAGTGCCGGTGCGTTTGGCTATCGGTCCTCGGGATTTGGAAAACGGAACCGTTGAAGTTGCCCGAAGAGATACGCTTACCAAAGAAATTGTTCCTATGGAAGGTGTGGATGCTTATATTGAAAATCTATTAACCGATATTCAAAAAAATCTTTTTGAAAAAGCCCGTAAATATCGTGATGAACATATCACTGCGGTAGATAATTTTGATGATTTCAAAAAAGTTTTGGAAGAAAAAGGCGGATTTATATCGGCTCCTTGGGACGGAACACCGGAAACCGAAGAAAAAATCAAAGAGCTGACCAAAGCAACCATTCGTTGTATTCCTTTGAATAATCCAACCGAAGAAGGAACGGATATGATTAGCGGAAAACCTTCCAAACAACGGGTTTTGTTTGCCAAGGCTTATTAGTTTCTCATATTTAAGTATTATGACTTCATGTTAAGAACTGATTTTATTCATCAATTGGAACACATTTGCTCGGAAATTGAAAATAAGCCTGTTAGGTTACGTGCTTATGAAAAAATTTACGGTGGCGATATCAACGAAACTTATCGTTTGGCAATGACCGATAAGGATTACTTCATCAAAATAAATGCAAGGGAAAAATTGCCTATGTTTGAAGTGGAAGCCAAATCTTTACAAATTTTATCTGCTTCCGATTCCTTTCGTATCCCCGAAGTTTATGAAGTCGGAGAGTTTGAAGAAAAAAGTTATTTGTTGATGGAATTTATCCCTTCTTTAATCGAAGGAAGTCATCCTGAAAATTTTGCTCAAAGTTTGGCAAAAATGCATCAAAATACCTATGAAAAATACGGTTTGTATTTTGACAATTTTATCGGCTCATTGCCCCAATACAATAAAGAAAAAACCGATTGGATAGATTTTTATATTGAAAATCGCTTACAATATCAATTGAATTTGGCGCAACAACAAGGGATTATTCCCGCTGAAATTATACATCAATTTGATAAACTTTATAATTTTTTATCAGGTTTTTTGATAACGGAAAAACCTTCGTTATTGCACGGTGATTTATGGAACGGAAATTATTTTTACGATACTACCGGAAAAGCCGTAGTTTTTGATCCGGCGATTTATTACGGTAATCGGGAGGTGGATTTGGCGATGATGAGTTTGTTCGGCGGCTTTGAACATGAAATTTATCGCCAATACGATGAAATTTTTCCTTTGGAAACCGGTTGGAAAGAACGATTGAAAATTTATCAATTATATCCGTTATTGGTGCATCTGAATTTATTCGGAGTATCTTACCTTCCGGCGATTAAACAAGTTTTGGATGATTTTGTTTAAGTTATTGATTAATAATTAATTATCTGTTTATAAATTGTTAAAAAAATCCAAAAAACAATTAATTTTTGCGAAAATCTCATTTAAAACCTTATTTTTGTTCGGTTTCAAAAATTAATTTATGGCAAAGGAACAATTTTTAATACGAGATGAAATTGCCCCGTTAAAAAGCGTAATATTGGGACGCGCGGATTCACCCGGTCCTATCCCAACTCCCGAACAATGTTACGACCCGAAATCTTTGGAGAATGTATTAAAAGGAACCTATCCCAAAGAGGAGGATATGGTAAAGGAAATGGAAGCTTTCAAAAATATATTGGAAAAATACGGAGTCAAGGTTTATCGTCCCGAGCCATTGAAAAATGTTAATCAGATTTTTACACGTGATATCGGTTTTGTAATAGAAGATAAATTTATCAAATCCAATATTTTACCTGACCGTGAAAATGAATTTCAAGCCATTGGAAAAATTTTAAACAAATTTGATCAAACCAAAATTTATTATCCTCCCGAAGAAGTTCATATCGAAGGAGGAGATGTAATGCCTTGGAACGATTATATTTTCGTTGGAACCTATCGTTTTTCGGATTATCCCGATTATATTACCGCAAGAACCAATGCGGCAGCCGTAGAATTTTTGCAGCAAGCTTTTCCCAATAAAAAAGTTTTGGCTTTTGATTTAAAAAAATCCAATACGGATCCCCGTCAAAATGCTTTGCATCTGGATTGCGTTTTTCAGCCCTTGGGAAAAGGGAAAGCTATTATTCATAAAGAAGGATTTTTAATCCCCGAGCAATATGAACAATTGGTAAAAATTTTTGGAGCGGAAAATTTGTTTCATATCACGGCGGACGAAATGTATGATATGTATTCCAATGTTTTTTCCATAAATCCCGAAGTGGTTGTATCCGAAAAAAATAATAAAAAACTAAATGATTGGTTGTGGAAACAAGGTTTTACGGTGGAAGAAGTTCCTTATGCAGAAATTTCCAAACAAGAAGGACTTTTGCGTTGTTCTACTTTACCATTGCAACGTCAATACAATTAATATTCTGTAAAAAATTTGAAATTTCATTTAAAAGTTTCTTACCACCGGTTTCCCATAAATCATTATGTCCTGCATTTTTTACCGGAATAAATTTTTTGTTTAAGGAAGAAACTTTTTCAAAATTTTTTAAGTCGTAATCGAGTTTTATTTTTTTATCCTTACTTCCGTGAATAAATAAAACAGGTTGATATATTTTGGCACAATAATCCACCGGATTTATTTTTTTCAAATCAAAACCGGCAATGTTTGCGCTTCTTTCCAAAATATTTTGATTGAGAAAATCGGGGTTAAATCCCAGATAATTTGCTCCGTAGTCTTTGGAAATTTGTTGAAAATCGGCATAAGTGCTTTCGATAATTCCGAATTTTAAACGTTTGTCAGTAGCCAAGCTTTGTATAGCGATAGCCCCACCAAGCGAGTGTCCCCAGATACCGAAGTTTTTTTGTTTTTTTTCATTAGAAAGATAATCCAGAAGTCTGGAAATATCATCTTTTTCTTTGAACCCGTAAGTGCAATATTCACCTTCGCTTGTTCCGTGTGCTCTCAAATCAATTGCTATACTGTTAAAACCGTTTTTTGCAATAAAATTCAGAATCGGCAAAAAACTTTCTTTGGTAGAACGAATGCCATGTAAGAGAATGATATTTCCTTTGCATGTAAAATCCGTATAATGTATTATCCCGGAAATTTTCAGATGGTCATTGGTATCAAAAGAGAATATTTCATCTTTATAATATTTTTCGGGCTGTGGCTGGATATTATTTTTTTCTGCCATCAAATTTTTTACGGAAATAATGAGGGGATTTTTTATTTCCACTACAAAATAAGGCGCATAAAAGTATAAAGCGGTTAAACTTAAAATAAGTAAACCGCTTGCAAAAAATATTTTTTTTCTTTGTTTTTTCATTAAAATCCAGGATAGAAATTCAAACCGAAATATCCTTTGCTACCTGTTTTCAAACTCAAAGGAAAAGCATAATAGGGTTGAATAATGATTTGTCCGAAAAGATTAATTCTTGCCGAAACACCTGTGCTAAATATGGGATAACGCACATTTCTATCATTAGGATTTCTTTTGAGAGCAATTTTATTATCTTTATACCAGATAAGTCCTCCATCTATAAAGAAATTCAAATCCGTAAAGAAAACTCCTGATTTTATCAATGCCAATCGTTCGGGACCGGTAAACGGGAGTCGTATTTCAAAATTGGACAATAACATTTTGCTTCCCAACAGGTCATTATACCAAAGCCCATTAGGATCGCGCGATAAATTATCATATAATGCGGAATAGGAATATCCGCGGATAAAAAAGTCGTATCCGAGATAAAGTGGAGGTAAAATACCTCCGTCTTGATAAGTTTTTTCAGCATCAGGGCCAAAACGGTTGATATGTTGTAATTTGAATGCAAAAGCTATCGGTTTAAGAAAGATATATTTTCTATAATCCATAGAAAAACTACTGAGGGTATTGCTGCCGAAATATTGACTGATTCCTACTCTATAACGTTGTCCTTTCATTGGAGCGGTAAGTCCGAAAACGGCATTATCTCCTACCAAAGCAGTATTGGCTTCATGGAAATTAAAACCTTTGGGTGCATTTTCATTTTTCTTTTCATAACCATAATAACCATAAGCTGCGCCCGTATAAGGGTCAAAATAATCGTAGTAATAATTATAACTGGTTATTTTGTAGGAATAATGAGCCAAAGAACCACCCAATTCGACACGCAAGTTTTTTGAAAAGGGATAACTTCCGTAAAGACCGACTTTTTCTTCAAACATCCTTATGGTATAAATTTTATAATTATCTACCGGTTGTGGATTGTTATTGATATTGATAGTGTCTCTAATAACACCCTGATAATAAGTAGTATAAGGAATATGAGAAAGTGAAGCCCCCCAACCGATTCTGTGTTTTTGATTGAAATATGCGGCATATCCGGCAAAATCATAAACTTCTCCGTTCAAAGAAGCAGCGGTATAGAGTTGGTGTTGCCCGAGCATATCGCTAAAAATGGCACTAACTCCACCCATCATACCGGATCCATACATTGAAGACATTCCTATTCCTACCCCGATATTGCTGATATAATCCAATTTGAATTTGGGCTTGTAAGGTTTTTCTTTTATGGCTACTTTTAGGTCGGTGAATTTGTTTCGCAAAGAACGTTCTACCAGACTTTGGTTGAGATTAATTCCGGGAGGCAGTAGGGAAGGAGCCAAATTTATAGCTGAGTTGGTAACTTCCGTATTATAGAAATCTTTGATATTTGCCTTTGCCAGTTGGTATTGGTGTCCCATAAAATAATTATAGATAATTTCGCCGGAGTTATAATTGATTGTAAAAGCCGGAGAAAATTTGGTAATACCCGAAACACCGGTATAAAATTTTGTCAAACGATAGAGTTTATTGTTTGTCAAATCGTATCTATACAAATCCCTAAATCCGTCAAAATCCGATAAGAAATATATTTGTGTTCCGGTTTTATCAAATTGAGGGTTCATATTGTTGGCACCCGCCAGAATCCCCGGATATGTTTTCTTTCCTGTTTTTACATCCAAAATCCCGATATGATATTTTATGGGATAATGATTGTTTTTCAAGTAATAATAATCCGTAGAAAAGATAATTTTTGAACCGTCTTTGGACCACGAAGCTTCCAATTCGGCATAAGGATCTTGGGTGATTTGTTTAACTTTTTCTGTTTGTATATCGTATAAGAAAAGATCCGAAATACCGTCGTCTTGTCCCAAAAGAAGTATTTTTT
>JALSTJ010000264.1 GCA_026983815.1 Flavobacteriales bacterium | reverse complement strand
CGCAGCTCTTAAGGCAAACTGAACTGTTCCAAAATCATTATTTCCAAATTCCCATACTCTAAGTTTATACTGAGTTCCGGGTTCTAAATTATATATGTAATATATTTCATTGATATGACTTTCGGTAATCGTTCCACACATCAATTCTTGTCCTGTATAATTATTTGCCGGATAAATAGCATAACCAAATGCTCCCCAAGGACCATCCACTGTCCTTTTGATTTGAACTGCTCCCCGCGTTGGTGCTGTAAATTTATACCAAACATCACCACCATTAAAAGAAGCACAATCCGGAGTATCTCCTCCCGAGTTGGTTGCTCCGATATTAAAAGCATATAAGAAAGTATCGGCATAAGTAGCTAAGGAAGGGACTTCTATCGGAAGGTAGAAAGAATCATTTACAGGCGGTTCAGGAGTAAACCTATATAATTTCATACTTGGAAAATCAGCACTAGAGATATTATCATTTGAAGTTGTAGTACTTGAAGTAGCAGGATTTCCAGGTGTTATGCTGATGAAATGTCCTGAACCATCATTAATTCCTATAGAAGCAGAACGAGTTTCCGTGGAGGTTGTCGTTCCATAACGAAATTCTATACTATTGTAACTTTCATTCAAAGTCAAAGAAAATGTTACTTTTTGACCGCTTCCAAACCAAGATGCATCTTTCCATTCCACTATAAATTTTCTTAAGGGGGCAACCCCAATAGTTTTATATAAAATAACTCCATTATCACCGGATCTTAAATATAAATCATCCCATAAAGGAGCTATCATATTTTTATGTCCACTTGAGTTTGATGCCAAATCATTACTATAAGATATTTGGGTTTCGGTAAAAGATATTGCGCCATTTACACCTACAGTAACTTGTGTATAATCTGTCCCGTTAAATTTAAAAGTAAACCCGATTGGGACAGTTGCTTCACCATCATCATTACTTGCAGCAATTGCTGTTGTTCCTCCGGAAATACCTACATAGGCAGCCAAAGACTCTTCTTCGAAATAATAATCAGAAATAAGCTGTGCTTG
Source organism: Flavobacteriales bacterium (assembly GCA_026983815.1). Lineage (GTDB taxonomy): Bacteria > Bacteroidota > Bacteroidia > Flavobacteriales > Flavobacteriaceae > JALSPZ01. The sequence goes on along the minus strand of JALSTJ010000264.1, from coordinate 1,102 downwards.
AACAGTTTTCAAAATTATCATTAAACTTAATAAAATAATTTTTTTCATCATAATTGTTTGTTTTAAAATTTAATAAGAGTAAAATTACAACCTATTAAATTTCTTATGTTTTATAATTTGTGTAATGACAATATAAATATATTTTCTACTTAAAAGAATTAATAAATGGTTAAAACAATTCAGAACAATAGGTTTGATATTTCAAAAAAAAGCGACCCAAATATTTGGGTCGCCTTTCTATTAATTTTGAAAAATGTATTACTTTTTCAATAAATCTCTGATTTCGGTCAATAAAACTTCTTCATTTGAAGGTGCTGGCGGTTCGGCTGGTGCTTCTTCCTCTTTCTTTTTCATTTTATTATAAATTTTTACAATCAAAAACATTACCAAACCTACGATTAATAAATTGATAATTGTATCAATCCATTGTCCATACATAATGGCATTTTCGGGACGAACAATTTTGTCGCCCTCTTTAACGGCTTCATCCAATACAATTTTCCAATCTTTGAAACTTACACCACCGGTAAAATGACTGACAACCGGCATCACAATCATACTGACGAATCCCTTGACAACCAAGCCAATGGCGCCAGCCATAATAACTGCCACGGCAAATTCTATTACATTGCCGCCCATTATAAATTTTTTAAATTCTTTAATCATACTCATAATTAAGTTTTTTTAGTTATACCGGCAAATATAAAGAATATTTTAATGGTTTAATAATTTTTCAACGAAAAATACTCTTTTTTTGTTAATTTTTCCTTGATTTGAATATCAAATATATAACCAAAGGCGCACCAAATAAGGCGGTTATGCTATTTATAGGCAAATTGATATTACTGCCGGGAACTTGTGCAAGGGTATCAAATCCCAACATCAATATTCCTCCTGTTAGAATAACTGCCGGTATTAAAATTTGATGCAAATTGGATTTAAAAAAAATCCGAGCAATATGCGGAACAATCAATCCGACAAAAGCTACCGGACCTACCATAGCGGTTACCACACCTGTGAGCAAACCGGTAATTATCAAAATACCCAAATGAATTTTTTTTAATGAAAAACCCAAGGATTCTGCATATTGTTCTCCCAGAAG
>JALSTJ010000263.1 GCA_026983815.1 Flavobacteriales bacterium | reverse complement strand
AGAAAAACTACAAAATGCACAAGAAGAGCTTGAATATAAAAATTTTCAACTGGAAGAACTCAATGCTTATGATTTGGATCGGATAGATTTTGAAACACTTGAACAACGATTGAAACAACTGGAACATTCGGAAGAAATAGGAGAAATATTAACAGAAGCTCATCAAAAAATTAACAACGACGAATTGGGTATTCATATTCAATTGATTGATTTACGTAATGCTTTTAGAAAAATTTCGGGATTATCCTCCGACTTTGAAGAACTTGCCGAACGTTTGGAAAGTATGCAAATCGAATTGGGAGATATTTCTTTGGAAATCGATAATTTATTGGAAAATAACGAACATTCCCCTACCGAAAAAGAAGAACTTCAAGCTAAATTTGATACCATCAATCGTCTATTATTCAAACACAAAGTTTTAACGCTTGATGAATTGATACAATTACGAGACCATTTATCCGAAGAAGTTATGGATTTATCCTCTTTGGAAAATCAATTGAATGACTTACAAACCCAACTGACAGCCACTACAAAAGAATTAAACACAATAGCGACCCATATCCGTCAAAATCGAGAAAAAATTATCCCCAAATTGGTATCGCAAATAGAACGTGTTTTGAAAAAATTGAGTATGCCGCATACGCGGATACAAATAAAATTAGTAGCATTAGACCATTTTACCGCCACCGGCAAAGACGATTTGGAATTTCAAATATCATCCAACGACGGCAAAACTTATGGTTCCATTAAACAAATTGCTTCCGGCGGTGAACTTTCCAGAATTATGTTGGCGGTAAAAACCATTTTATCCAAATACAAAAAACTTCCTACCATAGTTTTTGATGAAATCGACAGTGGAATTTCGGGAGAAGTCGCACAAAATATGGCGGATGTTCTGCAATATCTTGCACAAAATATGCAAGTGATTGTCATCACGCATTTACCTCAAATTGCAGCGGCAGGCACCAGACATTATAAAGTTTATAAAACCAAAGAAAAAGATAATATCAGTTCCAATGTAAAATTGCTCACCCCCGATGAAAGAGTTTATGAAATTGCCGAAATGATTGAAGGAAAATCGCCATCGGAATCGGCTTTAAATCACGCTAAACATTTGTTGGGAAATAGATAACATATTGACATAGAAGTGATTATGTAAGCGATAAAATCAAAATATGCAACATTTTTTTCTTGATTTTTACGCCACAATACACATTATTATTCAAAACTCTTATTCCATATTTTTATAACATCTTTTGGTATTATTGGGATAAAATCATTATTTTTTCTTAATTTGTTGTAGTAAATTAACAAGTCTTTCGGATGAGAAATAACATAGTCCAATTTTTCTTTTCCACCATTCTTGTAAACATCATAATACAAATGAAAACCTATATAATAAAAAACCGTGGGTCTGCTTTCCAAAGCATCGTCCATTTTATTTCCTTTGTAGTATCTATTTAATTTATCAATAGCTTGATTTCCCCATATTTTATTTATTAGTTCCTTGTAATATTTGTCCGGTTGTTTAGATTTATTTATCTTTCTAAAATGATTAAACCAATCATTTGCCAGTTCATTTATTAATTCTTTGTTGAAATAGAGTTCTTTAATATCATTTGTATAGACAAGTGAATCATCAAAATTTATTTGCTGAGCAATTCCTTCAAGGATTAATTTTTTTTGATAATCGATTAATATTTTCTGATTCTTATTTTTGTTTTTGAAATTAATTTGTTTATTTAACCATTTTCTATAATAAATATGATGCAATTCGTGTGAAAAAGTTTTGATAAATGAATTCATATTATTGTTGATATCCAATAAGTCCATTACAAGCATATTATTTTCGGTAAAACAACCGCGATTACCGTCAAAACATAAAACTACATCAATATGTTGGCTTGTATCTATCTTGGAAGGCAAATACGTATTTATATATTTTGCCGATTGTTTTATTATATCCGTTTTGTTTGATTTTACTTCATTGACGAAAAGTAATAATTTTTTCTTATCAGTTTTTTTCCACCATTCTTTCCAATAATTATTAATATCGCCGGACATTATTAAATTTTCATTATTCAAGTTTTTAAAAGCATATTTATAGGCATCATTACCAATATATTTTTTGTTTTT
>JALSTJ010000262.1 GCA_026983815.1 Flavobacteriales bacterium | reverse complement strand
TGTTTATAACCCCAAATGAAATTTGGGGAGAATAACAAAAAAAAAACATAGCTCCATCGGAGCGATATATTTTCAAACTTTATCATTTTCATTATCAAATGTTTCGCTCCTACGGAGCTTATGCTGACCTTTGTTATTTATCCCTATATTGCACTTCGTTTATATAGGGTTATATACAGTTAGCTTCCCGAATCAAGTTCGGGACAGGCTCTATGGAGCTTCTTACTTTTTAATGCGTTTGCCCTGTTTTCAATATAATTCAGGATATTTTTTTGGATTTACTTCATTCATAATTTGATATACTTTTTCAAAAATATCTTCCGTTGAAGGTTTTGAAAAATAATCGCCATCGTGCCCATAAGCAGGACGATGTTCTTTGGCGGTTAAAGTTTCCGGTTTACTATCCAGATATTGCCAAGCATTTTGTTCGTTTAATATATGATTTAAAATGTATGCCGAAGCACCGCCCGGCACATCTTCATCAATGATTAATAAACGGTTGGTTTTTTGAATACTTTTTGCAATATCATGATTTATATCAAAAGGTAGAAGTGACTGGATATCAATTATTTCTACATTTATACCAACTTCTTTCAGTTCTTTTGCCGCTTTTTGTACCAGACGCAATATTGAGCCATAGGAAACCAATGTTATATCATTTCCTTCTTGTAAAATTTCAACTTTTCCGACAGGCACTTTAAACTCGCCTAAGTTTGCAGGCATCTTTTCTTTTAATCTGTAACCGTTGAGTGTTTCGACTATCAAAGCCGGTTCATCACTTTCCAAAATTGTATTATAAAAACCTGCCGCTTGTGTCAAATTTCTAGGTACTAAAATATTAATTCCTCTTAGCAAATGCAATAATCCGCCCATTGGCGAACCGGAGTGCCAAATGCCTTCCAAACGATGTCCTCTCGTACGAATAATCGCGGGTGCTTTTTGTTGCCCAAAACTTCTGTAATGCAGGGTTGCCAAATCGTCGCTCAATGTTTGTAAACCATACAAAACATAATCCAAATATTGAATTTCGGCGATAGGACGTAAACCACGCATCGCCAGTCCAATTCCTTGCCCGACAATCGTAGCTTCGCGAATACCGGTATCTGATATGCGTACTTCTCCAAATTTATCTTGCATGCCTTCCATTCCTTGATTGACATCTCCAATTTTACCGACATCTTCGCCAAAAGCTATTAATTCGGGATATTTTTCAAATAGTTTTTCAAAATTATCACGGACAATGATTCGTCCATCAACCATCGGTGCGTCCTTGTCATAAACCGGCTTTATTTCTTTTACGTTAAGTGCCTTGTGCGTATTTTCGCTAAATAAGAATTTGTCATATTTTGGCTTATTTTCTTCAAAATAATTTTTTATCCAATTTTGTAATTGATTTTTAGCTTGACCGTTTTCATTTCTCAAATAACGAACAATTTTTCTGGCAGTTGCTAATATTTCTGCTCGTTTTGGTTCTTTTTCAGCGGCTAATTCATTTCTTAATTTAACAATAAAGTTCTTATTACTACTTGAAGCTATTGTTTTGTCAATGATTGTAATCAATTCGGCTTTCTCTTTTTTCAAAGGAGCTGTATAGTCTGCCCAAGCTTTTTTTCGGGCTTCTTTGACTTGTTTTTTTGCTTCATTTTCAATATTGTCAAGTGTATCGGTATCAGCCAATTCGGTAGCCAAAATCCATTCACGCATTTTTTTGATGCCATCAAAATCATTTTCCCATTGTAGGCGTTCTTTGGATTTATACCTCTCGTGTGAACCCGAAGTGGAGTGCCCCGTAGGTTGTGTACATTCCGTAACATGAATAAGTACGGGTGTGTGTTCTTCCGAAGCTATTTTTGCGGCTTTTTCATAGGTTTCAATCAATGAAGGATAATCCCAAGCTTTGACTTTAAAAATTTCAAAACCATTATGATTTTCATCGCGTTGAAAACCTTTTAAAATTTCTGAAATATTTTCCTTTGTTGTTTGATATTTTGCGTGAACCGAAATTCCGTATTCATCGTCCCAAATACTCATTACCAATGGCACTTGCATCACACCTGCGGCATTCATCGTTTCCCAAAAATGTCCTTCGGAAGTGCTGGCATTTCCAATCGTTCCCCAAGCAACCTCGTTTCCATTGATAGA
>JALSTJ010000261.1 GCA_026983815.1 Flavobacteriales bacterium | reverse complement strand
CGTTTTTTGAAATCATCCAAAAATTTCCCCAGAAATAAAGAAATTTGTGCCAATTAACCACATCATGAGAAGTCTGTAAGAATAAATAAGAAATTAAAATTATCAGATAATACAATGGGAATATTCGGAGAAAACGCCGAATGTAAAAATTTTTTAAATTGATAGTTCCCGTAGTTTCTTTTTCTACTAATAATAAATATATGATTAAGAAACCACTCAAAATAAAAAAGAAATCGACCGCTACGGGTAAGTTGTGTAGAAACATTTTAAAAGGCGTGTCAAATTTATAGTGATACCATTGCGAACTATGAAAAATCAAAACGGCAAAAGCAGCAATAAAACGCAATGTGTTTAAACCTTCAAAATATACTTTTTTTCTCATAAGTTGATGCAAATATTTGACAAAAGTAGGAAAAGAAATGGGTTTTTTATGTAACTTAGTTTACAAGAACCAAATTAAAAAAAGCGCCATAGAATAATGACGCTTTTATATATAAAAAATATTTTTATATCAATTAAACATAATTTCATAAATACGAGCCATTTCCATCTTAATTTTTTCCACATTGATATGGCGGGCATGGCGTATGGTTTCTTTGCCGTCAAAATATACTAAAACCGTAGGTATTACAAAGACATTGAAAAACCCACGCGCTTCGGGAAGCATTTGGACATTGACTTCCAGAAATTTCATTTCGGGATAATGTTCTTCAAGCATTTTTTGTAGCTTGGGCGATAAAGCATCTCCTACATTGCAGGATTCATCCGAGAAAAATACCATAACTGCCGGATTTTCTTTTAAGAAAACATTGGCATCATCCAAAGTTTGTGCAAATGTATAACTCATTTTGATTAAAATTTAGACGGCAAATATATGATTTTTTTTAAATGAAAAGTCAATTTATTTTTTAAAAATCAATCACTTGATTTCACTCGATTAAAAATTCCGGAAGTTTTACAAATATCCTTGAAAATTTCAATGGATATCTTATGCTTGGCTTCATATTCTTTGATAAGATAATGTGCTTGAAATTGTTTTAAAATATTTTTTGTGGTAAAGGGCGGAATCACATCATCATATTTTCCCAAACAGATAAAATGTTTTGTATCCGTAGCCAATGGTCTGATGTCCGGTCTTACTATCATGGTCATAATAAGTGCCGGATTTAGTAGAACGGTCGGAATATTATAATAATTTCCCAAATGAAAAGCCATAAATCCTCCCATACTTGATGCGACAATTACATCAAAACGGTGTTTATTGACCAATTTGTCCAAAAATTTATAATCTTCGGGAATATTTTTATATTTCATGAGCGGATGATAAAGCTTTCCGAATCGGGATAACCATTGTGTTCTTTCATTTTGATTGGTGCTGTTATAGCCGTGTAAATATAAAATTTTCATAAATTCAACTTCTCCATTATTTTAGCAGTTGCTCCCAAATTGTTTTCAACATATTGTTTTACTATTTGTCCTCGATGCTTTCGTATTTCTTTATCGGTAGATAACAAATTCATTTCTTTTTGAAAATCGGTCTTATTTTTTACAGTAACCAAACCTCCTGTTTTTTTTAAATCCATAGCTTCTTTAAATTTTTGGATATTCGGTCCGGTCAAAATAGGATTTCCAAAAACCGCCGGTTCTTGAATATTATGAATACTTTTGCCAAATCCTCCGCCGATATAAACCCAATCGGCAAAACGATAACTTTGATTGAGTAAACCAATGGAATTCAAAATTAGTATATCGTATTTTTTCACATCGGTATTTTTGTTGATATCCGTATAAAGAATATAGTTTTTTAAACCTTTGTTCAATAAATTTTTAATATGTTTTTCGGATACATCGTGCGGAGCTATTATTGTTTTAAAATCAGATGAATTATGATTTAAGTAATCCACTATTAATTCTTCTCCGGTTTCCCAGGTGCTTCCGGCAATAAATAATAATTTGTCTTCTTTAAACTTTTGTATGAAGTCCGGATTATTCGACGGATTTTTTACAATTTGATATACCCTGTCAAAACGCGTGTCTCCTGTTACACTTATATTCTTAAAACCTTGTTTTTGTAAAACATTTTTTGAATTTTCATCTTGAACAAAAAAATGAGTAAAAGCCGTAAGTGTCTTTTTTAACCACG
>JALSTJ010000260.1 GCA_026983815.1 Flavobacteriales bacterium | reverse complement strand
CGCGATTATCGTTTTTACACCAAGGATCTACTCCACCCCAACGAACAAGCGGTGGAATATATTTGGGAAAAATTCAAATCGTCTTTAATTGACCATAAAGTTTTTTCGGATATGAAAATTATTGAAAAAATTCAAAAACAATTACAACACCGTCAATTTATCCGACAAGCACAAGAAAATTCCAAATTAACGGAGCAAATCGAAGAAATTCAACATAAATATCCTTGGATGGAGTTTTAAGGTTTTGATTATATTTGCAGTAAAACCATTCTATGTATCCGAGAAACAAATATTGGAATCCTCTGGTCAAATTTTTGAAAAAGAAGTTGCTTGAAAATCAGATTTTTATTGGTCCCGAAGTATTATTATATGAATTTCCGAAAGTATTTCCTTATCAAATCCTTAAAGACATCAATTTGGACGATTACGATTTTGAGTATATCGTTTTTCATAAAAAATTACCCGAAGATTTGACTAATGATTATCTGGATTTAATCCGAGAAAAATACAAACCCGTATGGGGAAATCATTTATTTGTGGTCTATAAAAAAAACAGAAGCACAAAGGAAAGATTAAAGGCATTGAAATATGCTTTATACACCAATATTAACTTCAAAAAATATTATAAACCTGAAAAAGAAAAAAAACAAGGTATTTTTATAACAACTTATAATCGTCCGCAGTTTTTAAGGCAATTGCTCAAACAAATACACAACCGACCCGAGGAAATATTGGTAATTAACGATGGTTCCGATGAAAAATTTCAAACGGAATACGACCAAATAAAACAAGAATTTCCAAATATTTCATATATTGATAATATAAAAAATATGGGTTTGGTATTTTCTATGAACACCGGTTATAATTATTTCCTTTCAGACCCTGATATAGAATGGATACATTATTTTCAAGATGATGTGGTTTTACGTGATGATTTTTTTGAGGTAATGGATAAAGTAAAAGACAAGAAAGAACGACCGGTGATTACCGGAATTTATCGCGAACCGCATAAAATATTTAAAACTTCAAAAATAAATAATATTGAAGTTTATTTCCTTAAATCGGCTCCGGCTCAACATATACTTATGCATCGTCAATATTTACAAGACAATCTGCCTATCCCCAATCCTTATGTTGGTGCGCCGAAAAAAGACCGCGGTAAACCCGGACAAGGCTCTGATGAAGATTGGTGGTTAATGTCATGGTCGCCAAATTCCATTGTAAAAAAAGGCGGATATGTAGTTTGTGTTCCAAATTTATGTTTAACCGAAGCCACCGGCGATTTATCAACTTGGGATTATTAAAAAATGAAAAATATTTTAGCCAAAGAACTCATAGATAGCGTCATCAACAACAATTATTGTTCGGGATGCGGAATATGCACCGCTACCGAAAATAGTCCTTTTCGTATGAAGTTAAACAAAAACGGTGCATTTGTTCCGGTGGCAAAAAATGAAAATTTACAAGAAAATATTGTTTGTCCTTTTGCCGAACATCAGGTCGATTTTGTGGAATTATCCAACCGGTTATTTGAGGATGAAAATACTTCTATAAACAAAGAATTTGGAAATTATATAAACATTTATGCCGGATTTGTAAAAGAAAACGATTATCGCAAAAACGGTAGCTCCGGTGGAAGTGTAACTTGGTTTGCCAATCAACTTTTGCAAGAAAAAATGGTGGATTATATTGTTGCCGTTCAAGAAAATTCTAATCAGGAAATCAGATTTAATTATCAAATATATCATTTACCCGAAAACAATAAAAAAGCTTCTAAATCAAAATATTATCCTACCCATTTGGAAGAAGTTTTAAAATTTATCAAAGAAAACAACGGACGTTATGCTATCATCGGTTTGCCTTGTTTTATCAAAGGGATTAATTTACTGAAAATCAAAGAAAAGATTTATGCCGAAAGAATAAAATATACCGTTTCATTGTTCTGCGGACATCTGAAAACCACGCATTATCTATCGCTCTTGGCTTCTCAATTTGATTTGAATGAAAAACAAATAAAACATTTCGATTTCAGACACAAAGTTTCTGGCAAAAAGGCATCCGATTATGCTACAAAAATCATAGATACAAATAATAAAATTCATATCAAACAAAATAAAGAACTATTCGGAACCGATTGGGGTTTA
>JALSTJ010000259.1 GCA_026983815.1 Flavobacteriales bacterium | reverse complement strand
AAAATCCACAATTAAATCTTTTTGTCGATTTGTCCGATGACGAACAAAAAATATTTGATTTTCTGCAACAAAACGGAAAAACTTCATTGGACGATTTGTCGATACACTTACAAATGCCTGTTTCCAAGATCGCACAATTGCTGCTGCAAATGGAATTGAATAATGTAATCAACAGTCTTTCAGGAAAATATTTTGAGCTGATATAATAGAGGTATCATTGTTACATTGTTATTTTTCGTGCTCATTTTTTTTATTTTTTTAAAATTTTATGTTAAATTTGCAAAAAAAAATATATGTCAAACGAGATAAAGCTGGATATTAGAAAGACGGCTAATGTTAAAATAGGTTTACAAACCAATATTGAATATGCCAATTCATACATTTTGGATATTTTGGGATATGATTTATTAGATTTTGTTACCAAACCTCCTAAAACCATTTGTCACCCGGATATGCCCGATATTATTCACGATATGATTGGAGGGATAATTATGAACTATGAAGACGGAATAGCTGTTCTAAAACACATAACTAAAAATGGAGATTATTTTTGGGCTTTTACTCATTATAAACCGGTTTATAAGAAAGACGGTTCTTTTGATGCTTTTTTAACCCGAAGGAAACCATTACCTACCAAAAAGTTAAATGGGACAATTGAAGATTTAAAAATGCAAATTTCAAAATTGTATGAAATTTTAAAAGGTATTGAACAACATACAGGACCAAAACAAGCCGAAAAATATTTGGAGGGTTTTTTAGAGTATAAAGGTTTCGATTCATTAAAGGAATATTATATGAGTTTTTTTAATTTTGATGAAAAAGAATTGGAAGAATATTTTACTATTGACGAAAATACCCCGGAAAAGAAAATAAAAAAATATACCAATATTATCGGCTTGTCAGATATTTTCTAAAAAATTATCCGTAATTTTATCAACCTAAATCTTTAAAGATAAAATTATGAGATATCAAGCTTTACCATCGAGTTTATACAAAAAAAACAGAAATAAATTTATGGCTCAAATGAAGCCAAAATCCATAGCTGTTTTCAATTCAAACGATATATATCCAATAAGTGCCGACAGCACCTTGCCTTTTGCTCAACATCGGGATATTTTTTATTTAACCGGTGTGGATCAGGAAGAAAGTATTTTGCTATTGGCTCCCGATGCCGTTAATCCCGAAGATAGAGAAATTCTTTTTTTGAGAGAAACCAATGATCATATCAAAGTTTGGGAAGGAGAAAAACTCACCAAAGAAAAAGCGCGGGAACTCACTGGTATACAAAATGTTCAATGGTTGCCTAATTTTGAAAGTAAATTAAAAGAATTGGCTTTTCAAAATGAACATATTTATATCAATACCAATGAACATTACAGAGCAGCGACAGAAGTAGAAACGCGTGAAGACCGATTTATAAAAAAAGCCAAACAAATGTTTCCCGGACATAAATTTGAGCGTAGCAATCCCATTTTACAACGTTTACGCTCGGTAAAAGAACCCGAGGAAATTCAACAAATTCAACGGGCTTGTGATATTACCGAAGCCGGTTTCAGAAGAATTTTGGATAAAGTTCGTCCCGGAATGAAAGAATATGAATTGGAAGCCGAATTTGCCCATGAATTTTTGCGTAGAGGCTCACGTGGATTTGCTTATACGCCTATTATCGCTTCGGGACCCAATGCCAATGTTTTGCATTATATACAAAACGATGCAGAAATCAAAGATGGTGATTTGATATTGATTGATGTCGGTGCCGAATATGGCAATTGGTCATCGGATATGACTCGATGTGTGCCTGCCAACGGAAAATTTACCGAAAGACAAAAGGAAGTTTATAATGCTGTTTTGCGCGTAAAAGATGCTGCTGCCAAAATGTTGAAACCCGGGGTTATATGGAAAGATTATCAAGAAAAAGTCGGGCGAATTATGGAAAAAGAATTGATAAAATTAGGATTACTTACCGAAGAAGATATCAAAAATGAAGATCCTGCTTGGCCGGCATATAAAAAATATTTTATGCACGGAACTTCTCATCATATGGGATTGGACACTCACGATTACGGATTACTTTATGAACCGATGAAAGCAGGAATGGTATTTACCGTTGAACCCGGAATCTATATTCCCGAAGAAGGTATCGGGATAAGAATTGAAGATGATTATGTCAT
>JALSTJ010000258.1 GCA_026983815.1 Flavobacteriales bacterium | reverse complement strand
TGGCAAATTTTTCAGGAAAACGATGATTGTATAAATAATGAACCCCAAAAACGTGCAAAAAAATTAATTTTTTCTTCTGTTTTTGCTGTAAAGCCAGTTCCAAATCTTTTAATAAAATTTCATCCAAATGTATATTGTTCCTAAAAACCGCCGTGTCGGATTCTTTGGCAATGACAGAATTTTTGCTTTCCCCGTTTTTACCTACGGATTGTGTGCTATACCAAGCCGTATGATAGCCCGCTTCATTGAATGCGGTAATAATGGAAGGTTTGGCAAAATATAAAGTATCATTATTTCCTTCCGCTTCTGAAAAAACACGCCTTAATGAATTAACGGTTTGATTGGCGGGACTAACCATATCGGTATAAACCACCAAATTTTCTTTATCCATTTTCGGACTTGTTTTTCGGTGATATCCGTATAAACTCATATGGTCTCTGCGTAAAGATTCTGTAATTAAAACGACAATAGTTTTGTTTAAACTATCATTTTTAAACTCTTGATTTTCAATAGCATTATACCGATAAGATTTTTTTTGATTCCATAATTTTTTTTCCAAATCGCTTTGTTTTTGGTAGGCAACAAAACTATGCAAAGTATGTCCGAACGGATAAACTTTATTCACAATATTTCCAAAGAAAAAATCGATAAGGAACAGTAGGAAAATGCTTAAAGATATCAAGCGAAGTTTTTTAGAAAATTTTATTTTTTTCTTACGAAAGCTAAGAATCAAATAAAATAAATAAGCAAAAATTTGTAGTAAACCGACCGACAAAGTCAAAGGTCTTAAAATTCCCAAAAATTCTTTTGATTCTTCGGGATTGGTATCAAAAACCGCTGCCCAAGTGCTGATATTGTAGTAAGAATCATAATCAAAAATCAAAACATCAAATGATAAAGAAAGATAAAGAATAGGGAAGGAGAGAAGGATAAAAAAAATGGGACGTAAATTCAAAAAATATTGAATGAGTAATGGAATTAAAATGCTTACAAATATAGCTATTCCGTAAGCAAAACTTTTTTGTTCCAGGGCAAAAACAATAAAAGGAATGTCCAATATCAGAATTAATGGCAAGAAAAAAAACAAATCTTTAAGCTTGGCTTTCATTTTTATACAGCTTTTTCAATTGGCGATTTCTTTCTTTCATCGTATAAGCACTCATTTTGGCAATTTTCCAACCGATATTTCCATCTAAAAAACCTAATTTTAAAATATAATGATTGATGAAACGATAAATCGGTTTGATTTGTCCGTTAAAAAAATTCGGTTTTTTCTTTTGAATATAGAGTTCTTTGGCTTTCAATTGACAATATTTATCAACTTTTTGCTTGTATTTTTCATAATCTTTACAAGTATAATGTAATAGAGGACTTTTTAGAAATCCGATTTCGGCTTCGGTTTGTATTTCTTCGTGGACAAATTTTCCGTTATAAAGTGCATATTTTCTATTGAACAAACGAATGACTTTATCGTGTTGCCAACCGCTGAAATTTACTTTTTTCCCCAAAAAATAATTTTGACGTGGAATCCAAAATGCTTCTTCTGTAATATTGCTTTGTAATTTGTCTTCAATTTCCAATTGCAAATCGGGTGAAATACGCTCATCGGCATCCAAAATAAAAATCCAATCGTTTTCGGCTTGTTCAATTGCATAATTTTTCTGATTGGAATAGTTATCAAACGCCCGTTGAATAACTTTGGCTCCCATTTTTTTTGCTATCTCTACTGTTTTATCCTCACTGAAAGAGTCAATGACCAAAATTTCATCAGCCCATTGAACATTTGCAATAGCTTCGGCAATATTTTTTTCTTCGTTTAAAGTGGGAATGATTGCTGAAATTTTTTTCTTTTCTTTTCTGTCGATTTCAATATTTTCGGGTATTCCGAGTGTGCGTTGATATACCCCTACATATTCTTTGGTAGCTTGTTCCCAAGTAAATTTCATCGACCAATCGATGATTTCTTGTTTCCGGTTGTTTTGATAATAATCTTCCAATCCTTTTTTTAGGACTTCTTGCATATGAGTCGCATCAAAGTTCTCAAAATAATAAGCTTTGTCGCCACCTACCTCGGGCAGACTGGTAAAAGTTGATAAAAATACCGGTTTTCCCAAACGCATAGCTTCAATAGGCGGCAGTCCGAAACCTTCCGAAATTGAAGGAAACAAAAAAGCTTC
>JALSTJ010000257.1 GCA_026983815.1 Flavobacteriales bacterium | reverse complement strand
ATCTCGTAATTCCACCGATAATGACCATCAATAAAACCATTAGCCCACCAAAAATCAACCAGTAGGCAATTTGTTTGTTATATTTTTGTTGCATTTTTATTCTTTTAATAAAACTTTTAGATCATCAACCAAACGATTGACATCATTGACGTTGGTGCCATCATAATAACCTCTAATCAATCCTTTTTTATCTACCAAAACAAAACGTCCGGAGTGTAAATAACCGCCAGGTTCAGTTGAATCTTTTTGCATTCCCAAATAATAACCTTGGATACCGACTTTATAAATACTATCCATAGGACCGGTTAAGAATACCCAGCGTTTTAAATCGGCACGATGATTTTTGGCATATTCTTTCAATTTTGAAGGTGTATCCCGTTCGGGGTCAACGGAAAAAGATACGATTTGGAAATCGGGATAATCTGTGGTCATTTCTTGAAGTCGTTGCATCTGACCGGTCATCACGGGACAAATCCCGGGACAAGAAGTAAAGAAAAAGTCCGCTATGTGAACTCTACCCTGCAACTCCTTACTACTGTATGGCAAGCTGTCTTGATTGATAAATTCAAAAGCGGGTATTTTCTGATAAATCGTGTCGCCATTTACAATTTTATATTTAGATAAAACCGGTAAATGTGCTACCGGTTTTGTCTGACATGAGAAAATAAGCAATACAAACGATAATAAATAAATAAACCTCATATCAATAATTTTTTTTGATGTATTTGTAAATGAAATAAAAAATAGTAAAAGGTAAAATAATCAACATGGAAGTAGCTATGAAAAAAGCTTTTATTTCGGCATCGGTATATTCTACATTACAAGAACTGCATGCAAAAGTCAAATATGGAAACAATATCGATAATGTAAGAATTAACTTTTTCATATCCAATAGATTAAATAATACAAAACCGGCCAAAGCAATACGACAAAAAACCAAAATAAACCGGCTGTCCAAGCATAATTTTTGATTTTATGTATATCATCTGATTTTCGAATAACATTATATACAAAGCTCAACAATATCAAGCCGATAAAAACATGAAAACCATGCAATCCGATAATCGTATAAAAAAATGAAGTAAACAATCCCCTTCCGGTTTTTAAACCAAAAAGTAAAATTCTTACCCATTCGTAACCTTGTATCAGAAAAAATATGCTTCCCAATACAATAGTTAAAAGAAATAAAGTGTTTTTATCTTTCTTTTCCTCCTTTAAATTTTTAAGAAATCTATACAAAGTAAAAGCCGAAAAAAGCAATATCAACATATTACCAAATGTCAGCCAAAACGGTAAGCGCGGCTGATTTGCAGGTGGCCAATCCACTTGTCCGGCTTCGGCTAAAACATAAGCACTAATCAAACCACCGAAAAACATCATTTCGACCACTATAACCATAATGATCCCGATAATACTATTGCTTAACGGTGCTTTTTGAAATGCTTTTTTATCAATTGTCATTTCCATAACTTTATCCTTTTGGAACAACATAACGATGCGTTAATACAACATCGGGATACAAGCCGATGATGAGAAATGCCAATGCCAACAAAGCCAGTCCCAGCAAAATCCATATCAATAGCGGTTCCCATTTCAAGTGCATAAAATACAACAATACTAATGTCCCTTTAATGACTGAAACCGCAAATACTACAAAAAAGATAATCAAAGGATTGTGCAAAAGCGAAGCAACAACCGAAATGGCAAATAAAACCAATAATGAAATATAAACTTTAAGATAATTGGGATGTCCGTGGTAATCGTTTTCGGAAGGCACCACAACTTCGTGTTCCAAACCTTTTGTATAATCTGTATTCATAACAAAAATATTTTTTTAGTGAATTAAATAAATCAAAGGAAAAAGAAAAATCCAAATAATATCAACCATATGCCAGTATAAACCGGCGGCTTCCAAACGATGATAATCTTTTCCTGTTTTGGTTGCATGACGCATCACAAAAAACAATGCCAAAGCCCCACCAATGACGTGTAAACCGTGCAATCCTGTCATTGTATAATAAAACGACCAATACATCGTTTCTACGTGTTTTCCTTCTGCCAATAATTCTTTACCGGGAAGGGTAAATCCGTGCATAATTTCGTGCGTATATTCATAAGTTTTTATTCCTAGGAAAATCAAAGCACAAAGAATGGTAAACCAAATCCACATTTTTACTT
>JALSTJ010000256.1 GCA_026983815.1 Flavobacteriales bacterium | reverse complement strand
TTAATGCTAACAAAAATAACAATTTTGCAAAAAAATATATGATATTTAAGTTTTTTTTAAGAAATTATTTCTTCTTACGCAATTCAATCATCAATAAGCCAAAAACTGAAAGAATTGCCGTAAAGATAATCAGCACATATGCATCATTGTTGAAAGCGCCAATTAACCAGACAATAAAAGCTACTATAAAGGTCAAACTATACATAATATACTTGAAATATAATATATGTTTTTGTTTAGCAGCCAATTTCTCTAAAAATTTATATGTCTGAATTAAAACCACAACCATCAACAAAATATATAAATACATGATAAAGGATGCTTTTAACCATTGACTTTTGCTGTCAGCACAAAAATAGTCCGTAAAACATATCTTATGAGATTTTCCTATCAAAACTATAAGTAAAGCAAAGGTAAAAGGCAAAATGGTATAGAATGCCATTAAGTAGAAATTATCTTTTCTTTTTTTGTTTCGGGTTTGTTTTTGAAAGATATCTGCCATAATGTTTTTTTGTAAAATTACGATTAAAAAATTGAAGTTTTATAAAAAAAGCGACTAATTATAGTCGCTTAATTGGTTTGCATATAAAATAATTTAAATTATCAACATTGCATCGCCATAGGAATAAAATTTATATTTTTCTTTAATGGCTTCTTGATAAGCTTCCATAATTAAATCATACCCTCCAAAAGCTGCCGTTAACATCAATAAAGTGGATTTTGGAGTATGAAAATTGGTTACCAAGGCATTGGCTATTTTAAATTCATAAGGCGGAAAAATAAATTTGTTTGTCCAACCTTGAAAAGGGCGCAAATAATTATCAGCAGTAACAGATGATTCCAAAGCTCTGATAACCGTTGTTCCCACTGCACAAATTTTTCTATTATTATCTTTTGCTTCATTGACCATTTCAGATACTCTATCTTCAATAAAATATTCTTCGGAATCCATTTTATGTTTAGACAAATCTTCAACTTCTACCGGATTAAAAGTCCCAATTCCGACATGTAAAGTTATCTCGGGCAAATGCACTCCTTTTATTTCTAATTTTTTCAATAGATGTTTGGAAAAATGCAACCCCGCAGTAGGTGCAGCAACGGCTCCTTCGTGTTTGGCGTAAATTGTTTGATAACGTTCTGCATCTTCATCCGTAGGCGGACGTTTAATATATTTTGGAAGTGGTGTCTGTCCCAATTCTTTTAATTTATTACGAAATTCATCATAAGTACCGTCAAAAAGAAAACGTAAAGTTCTTCCTCGAGAAGTGGTATTATCAATTACTTCGGCTACCAATTGTTCATCTTCATCAAAGAAAAGTTTATTTCCAATCCTAATTTTTCTTGCAGGATCTACCATAACATCCCACAATCTGGTATCAGGATCTAGTTCCCTTAATAAAAAAACTTCGATTTTGGCACCGGTTTTTTCTTTATTGCCAAAAAGTCGCGCCGGAAAAACTTTGGTATTGTTTAAAATGATAACATCATCTTCGTCAAAATAATCAATTAGATCTTTAAAAAGTTTGTGTTCTATTTTACCGGTATCTCTATGTACCACCATTAATCTTGCTTCGTCTCTGCAGTCTGCAGGATACTCTGCCAAAAGTTCCGGCGGTAATTTAAAATTAAATTCTGATAATTTCATATGTTAATCGCTTGATGTTGAAACCCGTTCAACAAATTTCGGGCAAATATACAACAACCCAATAGCCCTTGTCAAGTTTTTTTAACATTTTTATTTGGAACTAAATCGATAATTTTTCAATTTGACAAAAATATCCAAAAGAAAAAGTATTTTTGTAAAAAAGAATTAATCAATTACATGAATGTATCCGTTGTCATTTTGAACTATAATGTAAAGTATCATTTGGATGCTTGTATGCAAACGGTGCAAAAAGCATTGGAAAACATAAAAGGTGAAATCATTGTAGCGGACAATCATTCAACCGACGGAAGCAAAGATTATTTCAATAACAAATATCCCGAAGTAAAATTTTTATGGTTCAATGAAAATTACGGTTTTGCCAAAGCATATAACAAAGCCGTTAAACACGCCAATGGAAAATATTTGTTCATTTTAAATCCCGACACATTAGTGTCAGAAAATGTTATTCAAAATTTGTTAGATTTTGCCCAAACCAAAGAAAATCTTGGAATTATCGGTGGAAAAATGATTGACGG
>JALSTJ010000255.1 GCA_026983815.1 Flavobacteriales bacterium | reverse complement strand
CAGAATTTATAATATTGTTTATTTTTAGGAAAACTCACCTGATTGGTTTTTAATTGTGAAATTTACAAAATAAAAACACCCATCCCAAATAGAATATATTAACGTGAATTAGACGTAAGAAAAAATTTTTTATTTTTCATAAAAATAGACTCTTTTAGCTTATAATAAATAATAAAACCAAAATATTATAATATTGTCTGTTAATTATTTAAATAAAATTTGTAACTTGTGGTTGGTTCACATAAAATTTAAAAGAAATGAAAAGAAAATTATTTTATTTATTTATTTTGATTTTCATTGGACGGCTTCAAGCACAAAATGGTTTTCAAATGAGTTTTTCCAATGTTATCGGAGGAAGTGATTCCGATAAGGCATCCGGTATTATCAAAATTAATTCCGGTGATTTCTTAACCTTCGGTTATTACAAATCAACCGATGGAGATTTTAGTTCAAACCATGGTAATTATGATATTTTTGTCAGAAAAATCGATCTTTCGGGAAATATGATTTGGGAAACTGTCTTGGGCGGAAGTAATGCCGATTACATTTATGATGCAATAGAAGACGATAATGGTAATTTTGTTTTGGTAGGAACCAGTAAATCCAACGATAATGACATTACTGGAAATCACGGAAATTATGATATTTTAGTGATTAAATTAGACGCATCGGGGAACCTTCTTTGGCAAAAATCGTTCGGAGGCTCGGATGTGGATAAAGGAACTTCATTGCTTGGACTTACCGGAGATGAATATTATATTTTGGGATATAGCAAATCCATTGATGGAGATTTTACACTCAATTACGGAGGTTATGACGTATGGCTCATAAAAATTGATGCGATGGGAAATATTATCTCGAAACAAAATTACGGAGGTTCTTCGGATGATAAGTCTTTTAAAATTTATACGGGTTTTTCCGATTCATATATTATTAGTGCCTATTCAAAATCAAACGATGGAGATGTGCCTTCCAACCAAGGAAATTATGATTTTTGGATCTTTGAATTGGACAACTCGGGAACCATTACTTGGAATCATACATTCGGAGGATCGGGTATAGATAAAAATGCTTATTTGGCAATGGACCTTCCACTTTCATTAAATAAAACCAATGTCAATATGATCGGATTTAATCTTTTGGGAACTTCCAATTCCAACGATGGGGATATAATCAACTCTTATGGAAATTTTGATATTTGTATGATGAGTATTGATGATAGCGGAAACGTTATTACACAAAAAAATTATGGCGGAACAGATGCCGATTTCCCAACTTCTTATGTCGAGGTTCAATCACCCTTAGCACCGACTTATTATTACTTTTCGGGTTATTCCAATTCCAATGATAATGATTTTAATGCTAATATGGGGGCTTATGATGCTTGGATTGTCAAAACCGATATTAATGGAAATATTTTAGAAAGTAAAAATTTCGGTGGCTCGGATACTGATCGTTTTACGGGAATATCTTTATATCATAATGCATCGGATATGAATATTTTTACCGTGGGAATTACCAAATCAACAGATTATGACATATCCGGTCAGCATGGAAATTATGATGCTTGGTTTGCAAATATTATTTCCGACACTTCCGGTATTTCAGAAATAAATTCCAACTTGAACAAAATATATCCAAATCCGGCATCATCTATTGTTTTTATTGAAGGAGATAAAATAAACAAAATAAATGTTTCGGATCTTTCGGGAAAAACGATTCTCGAAAAGAAATATTCCGATACAAGTTCTTCCATTTTGGATATTTCAAATCTTTCAAATGGTGTTTACTTACTAAAAATATATGATGGAAAGCAAATCAATATAAAAAAATTGATTGTTAAATAACCGAATTTTCGGAATTTGCAATTTATTGATTATTAATAAGTTAATCTTTTACAAAAGGAAGTTTCCTACTATTTTAGCGTCGGTGTCGCTTGGAGCGACGCCGACGCTTTATTACAGAGATAATATTGTTCATTTATTCTTATTTTGCAAGCCTTGAAGGATTTAAAAAACCTTCAAGGAATGTTGCGGTCAATAAAAACAATACAAACTTTAATTTTGTGTGAGATTTTTTATCGAACTCACGTTAAAATATAAATTCCTAAAAAGAATAACCGATACTCAATACAATATTCAAATAAGTTTGGGTAAGATGTCCTGTAAAAACTTCACGCGTAGGAAAA
>JALSTJ010000254.1 GCA_026983815.1 Flavobacteriales bacterium | reverse complement strand
AAAACTACATCAATTTTTTGTTAAACAAGCTAAAATCATAATAAATCCGGGATATATTTTCGGTCCGGGTGGTGAAGGATTTATGCGTATGAATTTTGCCTTGCCAAGAAAAAAATTGGAATGGGCTTTGGGGGAAATAAATAAAGCCGCAAAGCAAATAAATAAAAATAATTTATAATCTGCAATATTCTTTCGCAACCTCCGCCGCCAATTTTGCATTATTCAATACCAAGGCAATATTGGAAACCAAACTTTTTCCTTGGGTAAGTTCTTTTATTTTTGCCAATAGAAACGGTGTGCTTTCTTTTCCTTTGATTCCCAATTGATTTTGTTCATCAATAGCTTGATTTATTATATTTTCCATATAATTCGGATCCATAGAAAATTCTTCGGGAACCGGATTTGCTATAACCACACCTCCTTGTAAACCTGCTTGCCATTTAGCGTTAAGCGCTTCTGCAATTTCAGTAGCGGAATTCATTTGATAATCCAACTGAAAACCGGATTTTCGGGTATAAAAAGCAGGCAATTCGTCGGTTTGATATCCCCAAACGGGAACGCCCAAAGTTTCCAATACTTCCAAGGTTAGACCCAAATCCAAAATAGATTTGATTCCGGCACAAACCACTGCTACGCTTGTGCGTTCCAATTCGTATAAATCCGCTGAAATATCAAAAGTTTGGTTTGCCCCGCGATGCACGCCACCTATTCCTCCGGTAGCAAATATTTTGATTCCGGCTAATTCCGCTGCAATCATAGTAGCGGATACTGTTGTTGCGCCCATTAGTTTTTTTGACAAAACCACCGGAATATCTCTTCGACTGGTCTTGATTACTCGTGTGCCGGCTTTGGCTAATTTTTCTATTTCATCAGGTGTTAATCCTACCTTTATTTTTCCGTTCATAAGTGCAATTGTTGCCGGAATAGCCCCGTTTTTTCTCACTTCGGCTTCAACTTTCAAAGCGGTTTCCAAGTTTTCGGGATATGGCATTCCGTGTGAAATAATCGTAGATTCCAATGCTACAACAGGTTTATGCTCTTGAATGGCTGTAAAAACCTCGGGATTAATAGCTAAAAATTGATTCATAAATAAAAAAATTATGAGGCAAAGGTAAGTTATAAAAACGAAATTAATTTCCTAAAACCGAAAGTATATTTTTATAGGACATCTCGGGATTGACCGCCAATTTGCTTTGAACGGTTATAGATGCCGCCGCCATCCCGAATCTTGCCATTTTTTCAATATTCATACTCAAAGAATCCGCCAAAACCAAACCGGCCACAAATGAATCGCCGGCGCCAATGGTATTGACAATTTGGGTTGGAATAGGTTTTTTATGAAAAATCATATCCTTTTCACCAAAAACAACACCGTTTTTTCCTAAGGTTATAAAAACTTTTTTTACGCCTTTATCCAAAAAATATTTTACCAAATCATCATAATTATTTTCTTTGACTTCAATACCCGATAGATTTTGTGCTTCAAGTAGATTGGTTTTTAAAATATAAAGTTTATCCAAAATTTTTAAAGATCTTCGGGCTTTGGGACCGGAAACCGTATCCAAAACAAATTTTTTTCTCGGATATTTTTCAATAATCTTTTGTAAAGCTTTTTCGGGATAATTGGTTTCCAAAACCACATAATGCGCATCAATATTTTCAGGCAAGACTTTTATCAGTTTCAAAGCATTTTTATCATTATAAATTTCCATTGCCGATATTCCCAAAGCCAAATCGTTCGAATGATCCAAAATAGCAATAAAACTCGATGCGGTCTGATTTTTTACAACCAAACTCGTAGAAATATTCAATCCGTTTTCTTGACAATTTTTAATCAAATATTTACTCAACGGATCATCACCGAAAAGCGAAGCTAGATTAACAGCAAAACCCAAAAGTTTCAGGTTGTGAGCAATATTTCTTCCGACTCCACCTGCCGATATTTTCATATCTCCGGGATTGGCATCATACATAATTAATTTATGATGAGGATACCCGATAATATCGACATTTGAAGCGCCCAAAACAAAAACTTTTTTTTGCCCTTCCATTATTTATTTGTGTAATTAATTTGTGTTGATTTATTTAGTAAATTTACTAATAAAATTTGAAATAAATAAAACAAAAAATGACAACTGCAAAATTTTTACGGATTTTTCAAAATAAATTGAAGCCCATCATAGGGATGA
>JALSTJ010000253.1 GCA_026983815.1 Flavobacteriales bacterium | reverse complement strand
TTTGTACTTTGCTTGTTTCTAACCAATAGTTTTTCAAATCATCGGGTAATAATTCTTTTATTTTGGCTTTTTCTTCCAATAAATTTTTGTCGGTTTGTATGCCTTTCAGCATTTTTTGCCAAGAAGTTTTATCTGTAAAATATTGTTTCAAAAATACTTCTGCTTGTCCTGCCAAAAAACGATTGGGTGTTTCCAAAACGGCGACGGATTCGTCTGCTCCTTGATCAATCCAACGAAACGGAACTTGTGATTTTCGGGTTACCCCAACTTTAATATCGCCGGTTTTTGCCAGATAGACAATATGCGGTTGTAATTGCACTTCTTTTTCAAAAGACAAATCACGGTGTTCAATATCCAAATGTGCCGTGCTTAATTCGGGTTTCATTACCCATTCGCCAACCGAAGGATCTTCAAAATAACATTTTTTACAAAGTCCTTGTGCAAAAATAGGGACATCGGCGCCACAGCTCAAACATTGATATTTCTCAAAATTTATTTTTAAATGCTTGTCTAACAAATTGTTAAGTATGATAAAATCATCTTTAAAATCCAGATAATATTTTACCGGATGGTTCAATTCAACGGGCATACGTTTTAAAACTCCTTGATATTGCATATTTTTTTGTATTTTCGAAACATAAAGATACTAAAAAATTATGCAAACGGCACTCATCAATACTTTGGTCTCCTGGTGGTTCAAGAAACGCCTTTCCGACTTGAATATTTTCTTAAAAAACCCTTTGCATACCCAAACCGAACAGTTATTACTATTATTGGAATTATCCCGAAATACGAGTTACGGCAAAAAATATTTTTTCCATACATTAAATAATTATCAAGATTTCTCAAAAGCAGTTCCGCTGAATGATTACAACAGTCTTTTTCCTTACATTGAACAAATGATGAAGGGAAAATCCGATGTGTTATGGCGGGGAAAAGTCAAATGGTTTGCCAAGTCCAGCGGAACAACAGCCGCCAAAAGTAAATTTATACCTGTTTCGCAAGAAGCATTGGAAATCAATCATTACCAAGGAGCAAAAGATGTGTTGGCTTATTATTTTTATAATTATCCTCAATCCAAACTCCTAACGGGAAAGACTTTAAAATTGGGTGGGAGCAAACAACTATTAAAATTCAAAAATGCTTACGTTGGAGATTTATCGGCAATTCTTATCGATAATATGCCGTTTTGGTCTAATATGGTAACGGTACCCGAGAAAAAAACCGCCTTATTAACCGATTGGGAAATTAAAATAGACAAAATCATTTCGGAAGCATTATCATCCAA
Organism: Flavobacteriales bacterium; assembly: GCA_026983815.1. Classification (GTDB taxonomy): domain Bacteria; phylum Bacteroidota; class Bacteroidia; order Flavobacteriales; family Flavobacteriaceae; genus JALSPZ01. The sequence goes on along the minus strand of JALSTJ010000253.1, from coordinate 910 downwards.
ATTAACCGGTTTGGCAGGCGTGCCTTCTTGGATGATGATGTTGTTGAAAGAAGTTTTAAACCGAACGGGTAAAAATAATATTTTGGAAATTTGGCCAGATTTGGAAGTATTTTTTCACGGTGGTGTCAGTTTTGACCCGTATAAAAACGAATATCAAAAGCTTTTTCCATCAAAAGATTTTCATTATATGGAAATTTATAATGCATCCGAAGGTTTCTTTGCTTTACAAGATAAAAAAGAAGCGGGAGAACTTTTATTGATGTTGGATTATGGGATTTTTTATGAATTTATTCCAATGGATGAATTTGAGGGCACATTTTCCAAAAAAATTATTCCTTTGAGTGAAGTGGAATTAAATAAAAATTATGCAATGGTTATCACGACAAATTCGGGGCTTTGGCGTTATATCATTGGAGATACCGTTCGTTTTACTTCATTGCGTCCTTACAGGATAAAAATTACAGGTCGCACCAAGCATTTTATCAATGTTTTCGGGGAAGAAGTTATCATAGAAAATACCGATAAGGCATTGGAAATTGTTTGCGAAAAACATCATTGCAGTGTAAAGGATTATACCGTTGCACCGGTATTTATGAAAACCGATAAAAAAGGAGCGCACGAATGGATTATTGAATTTGAAAAAGAACCCGAAGACTTCAATTCATTTGCAGTGGATTTGGATAAAACTTTGCAACAATTAAACTCGGACTATGAAGCCAAACGATATGGAAATATGACTTTGGATTTTCCCGTTATACACAAAGCGAGGAAGAATTTATTTTACGATTGGCTCAAACAAAAAGGAAAATTGGGCGGACAAAACAAAGTGCCGCGTTTATCCAATAGCCGCACATTTTTAGAAGAACTTCTGACTTTGCAATAAATACTTATCAATTTTTGACTTTTACAA
>JALSTJ010000252.1 GCA_026983815.1 Flavobacteriales bacterium | reverse complement strand
CAGATTGATAATTTTTATATCATTCACCAATTGACTTAAATAAGGAGTATAACTCAATGCAACCCCCATTTTATAAGGAGTATGAATATATTTTGAAGGGTTCCAATATTGAGAATAAGCATCAACACTTGTGGCTACACCCATATCACCCAAGGATGCAGCTCTTGCATCACTAGCTACGGTAACAAAAGGAACAGCAGTGGTAATTACACGACTATCTTGCTGTGCTCGGATTTGAAAAATTAACAGAATAAGGAAAGATAAAAATATTTTTTTCATAAGATTTTTTTATAAGGATTACAAATTTACAATTTTTTGTTATAAGATGACGAGTTTTTCTATTTTTTTAGCAGTTTTTCCGGTAGAAGTTCTGACAGTAAGCTTATAAACATAAACTCCTTTGGCTAATTTATTACCGAAATTATCTCGTCCATCCCAAGTGATATCTCTGGATAAAAATCCGGTCGTCATAACCGTTTGACGATGTTGCCAAACCAATTTTCCTGAAATGGTATAGACTTGCACCATAACATCCAAATCTTCAAAAGGATGATTGTGCGTGAACCAAAATTCCGTATAGTTTACAAAAGGATTGGGATAATTTAAAACTTTTTCCAATTTTAACTCTTCATTGGATACCACTTGAAATCGGATTTGAGTGGTTGATGAATTGTTATACACATCCCAAGCTTTTATTTTTAGAGTATGCCAACCAGGAGCCAAATCCACCAATCGGTATTTTACTTTTCCACTTTTATATGTATTAGGGTCGGCTTCATAAAAATCATTCAAAATATATACATTGGATACATTATCATCCAAAATTGCAGTGATATCATGTCCTACCCCTCCCACTGTATTAATTCCGTTATCATCAGACAAATGTAAAATCAAATATGGATTGTCATCAGTAATACCACCATCTACAAAATTAGTATCATTCATATAAGCTTCAATTTCCGGGGGTTTATTATCTGAAGCAGCATTAGGATCAATTCCCCCTACAGTAATCCCTTCATTATAACCTATTTTTTCTAAAGAACCATTTTCTCCATAAAAACTAATTCGACCAGGTCCATAAGCAATATTGATATCTCTGGGAACAATAAATTCAAATTGAAATTTTCCATTAGTTACCTGAGTATTGCCCTTAAAAATAGTTCTCCCTAATTGCTGAAAGTTTATCACTTGTCCTACACCATCATTTAAAAGTGTATGTTTTTCTTGATATTTATCAAATATTGTAGGATAGATATGACCATTGTAATTAGTTAAAAGATTATTGGTTGCATCCCTGACTTCTCCTTCAATCACCACTTTTTCCAATCCATGAATCGTATCCGTAGGTTTTCCATTGATTTTTGTCATCACAATTTTGGGCTTGGGAATAGCCAAATCGAAACCTGGATCTCCTAAATAAGAGACAAGAAATTTAGAATTGAAACCAAAGGAAATTTTAGATTTTCGAAGGGCTTCTGCGGGATTGGGCTCTGTTACACCTGCAAGACTGGGATCAGTTCCAAACACATATCTATAAAAAAGTATATTCATCATATCAGCGGAAGTAGTCCAAATCTCTCTAACAGTTGTAACCAATGCCAAAGCTCCTCCTTTATCATTCCATAACATATTTTCGGCTGTGGTCTCGGCACGAGGATTGTCAAAGCGTCCAAATTCACAAGTTAAAGTTGTAAAAACAGGCAAATGATCATAGTTTCTCATCCGAAGAACATCATTCATCTCCAACATTCTTTCATGTGTTAATACAAGCTCATTCCCATGACCAATATATCCGATGAGTAAACTCCCTTTTTCAAATCTATTGAGTAAATCTCTTTTGGCTTGCGGATAACGTCCACCCCCGGGGGTTTGTATTTGGACATAAGAATCCATATAGATCTTATCGATATTAATTTCCGGATGATATTGTTTAATCCCCTGAGCCACAACGTTTTCAACATTTACCACAAAATTATCTCCACCGGACTGTCCCAATTGACCTTTATCCCAATCATCCGACCATAAAGTAACATATGTACGCCATGGTTTCATAGATACTTGTGAAAAATAATGTCTATACTTATCTATTAAAACATTCGCATCTTGTTCATTTCTAACTAACATTCTTCCAATAGCAATATCAGGTTGCTCACTCCCATCCATATATCCTTCGTTATTATCCATCATAACAAAATAATCATCAGA
>JALSTJ010000251.1 GCA_026983815.1 Flavobacteriales bacterium | reverse complement strand
CCAAATATCAAAAATTAGGTTTACTTGTTATAATCATTTTAAGTTGGGGAATTGCTTTTTTTGAATATTTACTTCAAGTGCCGGCAAATCGTATCGGTTTTAACGAAAACGGCGGTCCTTTTTCTCTGGTTCAATTAAAGGTAATTCAGGAAGTTATTACGCTGATAGTTTTTAGTGTTTTTACGTTATTAACTTTTAAAAATGAACATATTCGCATCAATCATATCATTGGTTTTTTCTTTCTGATTTTGGCGGTTTATTTTATTTTTAAGAAATAAATCCCAATTTAAACTCGTCCGGTTTTGTTTCGGCATCCGTTTTACATTTTTGTTTTAATTTTTTCATATCGGTTTGCCAAATATTGCCGTCAAAATAGGAAAGTCCTTTGAAATCACGCATTTTATACATTGCTTTTTCGCCGTAACAAGTGCCGAGATAGACTTCTTGCAAGCCCCATTCTTTGGCTAATTCTATGCTTTTATACATCATCCATTTACCAACACCCATTCGTGAAAATTCCAAATTGTAAAACGAAAACCAATAGTGTAAAATTCGGTCGGTTTTAATGGCAAATACGTAACCCAGCAATTCTCCTTTTTCGGTTTTAAATTCGATGATGTGCGAAAGATATTTCCATTGTAAAATGTATTCAAATCGGTCTTTGGGCATATGTCCGTCAAAGCGTTCTTTGGCGTAATTTAAACAAAATTTGTAGAAAGGCGCATCAAAATTAAAATTCTCTTTTTTGATGAAACGAATTTGCGGATTTAACTCGATAAATTTCTTTTCAACCCTGCGATTTTCGGAAGTAGAAACAAATTTATCCAATTCCACCCGCAAGCTTCTGGCTAAATAATAATGGGCTTCTTTGAGTTGTAAACTATCACTATATGGCAAAAACCCCTTTCTGTAAATTTCGTCTAATTCATTATCGTTTTCTTGCTTGCAATATATAGCGTAATTGAAAGTATAGGTGTTATAATCTACTAGGCTTTCGGAATGGAAAATTTTCATTGGTTGTATTATTAATTATTTTCTTTCCTGTCCTAAATAAATTTTGTTCTTTTGTTGACAGCTCCCCTCTATGAGAGGGGCTGGGGGTGTGTTCGTTCAATTCAACACAATTTATTAATCATTTCTTACCTCAATTTTATAAATTAAAACAAACCCATTGATTTAAAAAATATCTTGGACAAAATTGATCTTTATTCAATTTAATATTAGCTCAAAAATTCAGAATATTTTTATTTTATTGAATTTTTTTGTCTAATTCCCTTTCAATCTTACTCCACAATCTTTAAATGCAATTCATCCAATTGTTCTTGGCTGATGGTATCCGGCGCATCAATCATAACGTCTTTTCCCGCATTGTTTTTCGGGAAGGCGATAAAATCTCGTATGGTTTCCTGACCGCCCAAAATAGCTACCAATCTATCCAAGCCGAAAGCCAATCCGCCGTGAGGAGGTGCGCCATATTCAAAAGCGTTCATCAAGAAACCGAATTGTTTAACGGCTTCCTCGTCGCTAAATCCCAAAAGATTCAACATTTTGGCTTGCATCTGTTTGTCGTGTATTCTGATAGATCCACCACCGATTTCGTTGCCGTTTAATACCAAATCATAGGCATTGGCACGCACTTTTCCAGGGTCGGTATCCAACAGATGAGCATCTTCGGGTTTGGGTGCGGTAAACGGATGGTGCATTGCGTGGTAACGTTGTGTTTCCTCGTCCCATTCCAACAAAGGAAAATCCACTACCCAAAGCGGTGCAAATTCGTTGGGTTTTCGCAATCCGAGTTGTTCTGCCATTTCCATACGCAAAGCGCTTAATTGCGTTCGGGTTTTATCCAAATCGCCGGATAAAACCAAGATTAAATCGCCGGGATTGGCTTGGGTGATTTTTGCCCATTCGGCTAAATCTTCCGGTGAATAAAATTTATCTACGGACGATTTGAAACTGCCGTCTTCGTTGTATTTTACATAAACCAAACCTTTGGCTCCGATTTGCGGACGTTTGACCCAATCGGTGATTTTATCAATTTGCTTACGTGAATAATTTGCCGCACCGGGAACAGCTATTCCCAATATGGCTTCTTGTTGGTCAAAAACATTAAATCCTTTGCCTTTGGCTACTTCCGACAAATCGCCAAACTCCATTCCGAAACGGATATCGGGTTTGTCATTTCCATAACGTTGCATTGCTTCGTCGAAGCTCATACGTGGG
>JALSTJ010000250.1 GCA_026983815.1 Flavobacteriales bacterium | reverse complement strand
GAAGAAGGTTCGGCTGTAGAATTGGATAAAGATACCGTTTCATTGATTATCAAAGAACCTATGGGAGTAGTTGCTCAAATTATTCCTTGGAACTTTCCTTTATTGATGCTTTCTTGGAAACTTCCGCCGGCACTTGCGGCAGGAAATACCGTAATTTTAAAACCTGCTGAACAAACACCTGCCAGCGCCACCTTGCTTATGGAAAAAATTGCAGATTTATTTCCTCCGGGAGTTATCAACATTATTCATGGTTTTGGTCCGGAAGCAGGTAAACCGCTGGCTTCTCATCCGGGAGTTGATAAAGTTGCTTTTACCGGCGAAACTACTACCGGTCAATTGATCATGCAATACGCTTCCAAAAACTTAAATCCCGTTACAATGGAGTTGGGAGGAAAATCCCCTAATATTTTCTTCAATTCCGTTATGGATGCCGATGACGAATTTTTGGATAAAGCCATTGAAGGAGCTGTATTGTTTGCTTTCAATCAAGGCGAAGTTTGTACTTGTCCTTCCAGATTACTTGTCCAAGAAGATATTTATGACGAATTTATGAAACGCGTAATCGATAGAGTAAATGCTATCAAACAAGGCAATCCTTATGATACCGAAACACAAATGGGCGCACAGGCATCCAAAGATCAGTTCGAAAAAATTATGTCTTATATAAAAATCGGTGAAGAAGAAGGAGGAAAAATTCTCACCGGAGGAAAGCCCGCCGAAGTTGAAGGAGAATTTAAAAATGGATATTATATCAAACCTACATTGATTGAAGGTCATAACAAAATGCGCGTGTTCCAAGAAGAGATATTCGGTCCGGTATTATCGGTAACCAAATTTAAAGATGAAGCGGAAGCTATTGAAATTGCCAATGATACTTTATATGGATTGGGAGCAGGTGTTTGGACAAGAGATGCTCACCAATTGTATCAGATTCCCAGAGCCATAAAAGCCGGTCGGGTTTGGGTAAATAATTATCATGCGTATCCGGCTCACGCTCCTTTTGGCGGATATAAAAAATCAGGATTTGGTCGTGAAACGCATTTGATGATGCTTGATCATTATAGACAAAACAAAAATATGCTGATTTCATATAATAAAAACAAATTGGGATTCTTTTAAATCGGCATTTTTAGTCGGCGAATAAATGTTCGCCGACTTATTAATTAAAAATTAATTATCAATGAAAAAATATCAACAAGTTGAGATTACGGAAAAAGCCGCAGAAATTGTTAGAAAATTAAAAGATGAATACGGAGAGGTAATTTTTCATCAAAGTGGTGGCTGTTGCGACGGTACCGCCCCTATGATGATTGAAAAAGAAGATATGTATCTGGACGACAGCGATATACTTTTGGGTGAATTGGAAGGAGTACCTTACTATATGAGTGAAGATATGTATGATATCTGGAAATACACACATATTACCGTAGATATTACCGAAGGAAGAGGTTCAACTTTTTCTTTGGAAATCCCACTGGGATTAAGATTCATTATACATTCCAGAATTATGACGGGTGAAGAAGCCAAGAGTTTGGGACTTTCAGATAATATGCTGAATAATAACAAAAAAGAATAAAGCTAGCTCATATTAACACACAAACAAACAAAAAGGAGACTCAAAATTTTGAATCTCCTTTTTTATTTTTATTCTAATAATTATTTACGACCCAAAGGAATAAAATAAGTAAGTTCCAAACTCAAAACATTATTTCTTGAAAGCAAATCCGATGGATTAAAATTGGGTTCATTGGCTAAATCAGGGGTTAAATTGGTCAAACCTTGTTGATACTGAACATTTATTTGCACATCTTTTATGGTATATCCAAAACCAACATTGATTCCGAAATCCAATTGATTAAAATAATTTAACAATGGGGTATCTGCATTTTGTATATCATTCAAGTCGATATCCGCTTCACCGTTTACGGGAATCATATCGGTTGAACCATCTACCGTAAAATTACTTCCATTATCTAAGGTTATGTCCAAATTATAATTTTCCAATCCCCCCAAAGCATATCCCATATAAGGGCCGGCATTGAGGTTAAAGTTTCCCATTTTATAATATAAATTTACCGGCATTTGAATATATTGCAAAGCAACCCGCCAATCTCCTTTGATTTCTTGTATATCGTTATACATTTGTTTGAACTTATTCAAGTCCACATTATATCCTTTTTGTGCATATTCAATAGCCGTTCTAATTCCTAAAATATCTTCCATAA
>JALSTJ010000249.1 GCA_026983815.1 Flavobacteriales bacterium | reverse complement strand
AATTAATCATAATAAATTAATCATATGAACGCTGCTTGCTTATTATTATTTATAATGTCTATGACCTATTTCTTCTTATCCTTTATACTTTCATTTTGAAAGCGAGTGCAAAGATATAACTTTTTTTAAATTTTTAAGTAAGTTTATTAATTTAATTTTTATATATCTTGATCTATTTCTTTCTCAAAAGGATTGCAAAGATACAACTTTTATATTTGATTTGTCAAGCTTTTTTATTAATATTTTTATTATTTTTTTTTCAGATTGGTACTCAGGTAATTATGATTGCTTGGAAGGCATAATAAAATTAAAAAAAAACGGAAACATTAATGTTTCCGTTTTTTTTTTAATAATTTATAAAATCATTGATTGGCTTCCACTCCTCCTTTTTTTGTGGAATAATTAATCTTTAAAGCATTTACTTTTCTTAATTCTTCTTTAATATCGTTAATAATTCCCATACCTACATCTTTGTCTGCTTTTAAAGATGTAATTAATAATGGTTTTTCTTCTTCACGCTTGGTGGATTTAAATTTGAGAAAAGCCGGGCCAACATCCTTGGCTTCTGCAAAAGCATCGTCAATTTGTATTCTTGGTGCAGTTCCAAATTTAGCTTGATATTTTTTAATTGGTTTTCCTACATATATATATGTTACCAAGTTTTTCTTTTCAATTTTTTTTACTTGGTCTGCACTAGGCATACTGACTTGGACTTTTTTTTCTCCACTTTCTCTCATAACGGTTGCAACCATAAAGAAAAAGAGAAGCATGAATACAATGTCAGGTAATGAAGCCGTTGAAATAGCCGGCGTTCCTCCTTCTTTTTTCTTATTAAATTTACCCATAATTTATCTTATTTAGGCATTGATTCCGCTATTTTTTGCGGGTATGCATCTTTAACTTTTTTTTGTTGCTCTTCGGTCAATTGGTCAAAAGGTTTACCAAATTTTTGACGGGCATATTTATTTCTAATTTCATTATATGCAGCAAGCAATTCATTATAAACAGAGATATATTTTTTATAAGTTGTTTCTCTGGTATGTGTTATGCTGATAATTGCTTTTTGAGGATTATCAGACATATTGGGATCTTTACCATTATTAGTGATAAATTTTATAGCAAGGGGTTTGATATCCTTATTCTCAGCCAAATCACCTTCTATCAACATTTGATCTTTTCCATTAATGTTGATTTCCAAAACATTTTTTTTCTTTATTTTAGGTGGTGGCGGAGTATCTGCTGCCGGTGGTGGAGGTAATTTTCTTCTTATCCCATAATTACTTTCCATAGTTGTGGTAACCAAGAAAAATATGAGAAGTAAGAAAGCTATATCTGCCATTGAACCGGCATTAATTTCTTCTAATTTTCTTCTAGCCATAATTATTATATTATTATTCTTCTATAGAATTTTCATCTTCCAAAGGAATTTCTTCCAATTCCTTATTGCTCCCCCATGCTCCAAATCCAGTTAATAATGGAGACAAAATCATTGCTAAAATAGCAATTACTGCCAAAATATAAAAGGTATACAAACCGGTATCAACCCAATTTGAAGTACTGGCACTGATTTTTAATTTATCACTATATTGAACGGCTTGATTAGAAGCTAATGCGAATTTGGCAATCAATACGACAAAAAGAAATAATCCTGCTGAGATTAGAAACTCTACTAATTTTTTGGGATGTGTAAACATTTCAGCAAACCAAATGAAAACGGCCATTAAAGTTGCAGCTGCTAAAACTATATAAGTAAAGTATAGCATTCCATTCATTGCTCCTTGAAAAGCATCTCCGGTTAAATCATCTTTATTCGAAGCAACTTTAATAAAAAAGAATAAAGCAATAAGTGCTATAACCAATACGAGACCGTTTCTGACTAATTTTAAAGTTTTATTTTCCATTTTTACGGTTTTTATCGGTTATTTTTATTTTTTTGTTTTTACAAGCATATCTACCAATGAGATAGAAGCATCTTCCATTTTATTTACAATACTATCAATTTTTGCAATGATAAAGTTATAAAATACTTGTAGGATAATAGCTACAATCAATCCAAATACAGTAGTTAAAAGCGCAACTTTAATACCACCGGCAACTAAAGAAGGCTGCATATCTCCTGCTGCTTCAATTTTATCAAAAGCTTGAATCATACCGATAACTGTTCCCATAAATCCGAACATCGGTGCTAACGCTATAAATAATGCAAGCCACGAAACATTTTTTTCTAATTGTCCTACTTGAACATTACCATAAGAAATAACCGCTTTTTCGGCTGCATCAACTCCCTCATCCATTCTTTCCAAACCTTCATAAAAAATTGATGCAATAGGTCCTTTTTTATTTCTCAACAATTCTTTGGCTTCTTCCACCCCGCCTTCTTCAAGAGCATTTTCCACTTCATTTAATAATTTATCGGTATTGGTGTCAGCAAATGATAAGTAAATGATTCTTTCAATTGCAATAGCTAATCCTAAAATCAAGGTTAATAAAACAATTCCCATAAATCCTGGACCTCCTTCAACAAATCTTTTTTTCAACTCTTGATGAAATGATTTTTTAGTTTCATCAGATTTTGGATTTTGTGATTTTTTGATTTCTTTTTTTACTTCAGATTTGGCATTTTCTTGTTGGGCTTGCACAGTAGATGTTACAAAAAACATCATCGCCACAATTGTCAAAATAGTAAATACTTTTTTCATGTCTGTTTAATTTAAAGTTATAATTTATTCATTTTCAAGTTATATTTGCGGAGAGAGAGGGATTCGAACCCTCGGTACGCTTGTGGCGCACACACGCTTTCCAGGCGTGCACCTTCGGCCTCTCGGTCATCTCTCCAACGGCACAAATATAAAAGGTTTTAATTTAAACTCCAAATATCGCATTTTATTTTGACATACAAAATAATTAAATAATTTTTTTTTATCATGGCTTCAAGTGATATCAAAGGTTCGAGCTAAATAAAAAAAATTATAAAGAAATGATAATTTTTTAATAAAGGTGCTATCAATTAAAATTTATTGTAATTTTGATATTTAAAAATTGACAAAAACAATGCCTTCCAAAGAAAGACAAAAAAAATATGATTTAGCTTATTTAAAAATGGCAAAAATTTGGGGACAACTATCTTATTGTCAAAGAAAAAAGGTAGGTGCTTTAATCGTAAAAGACAATATGATTGTTTCCGATGGTTATAATGGCACACCCAGTGGATTTGACAATCATTGTGAAGATGATAACAATCAAACCAAATGGCATGTTTTACATGCAGAAGCCAATGCAATTTCCAAAGTGGCAGCTTCTACGCAAAACAGTAGAGGAGCTACTTTATATGTAACCTTATCTCCTTGTAAAGAATGTAGCAAATTGATTTTTCAAGCAGGTATTAAACGAGTAGTTTTTCATCAAAAGTATAGTGATATTTCGGGTTTGGAGTTTTTAGAAAAAGCAGGCGTCAAAGTTGAACAAATAAAAAATATAGATGAATAAAAATTCAAAATCCTTATATATAATTATCGTAGGATTAACATTAATATTGGGACTGTTTTTAGGAAACCAATTGAGTTTTAAGCACACCAAAAAAGTTCATTTTAGTTTATCCAAAAAAGATAAATTAGAGAATTTTTTGCGGTATATCAATGAGGAATATGTTGATACAATCAATACCGATAGTATTGTAGATAAAGTCATTCAAAATGTATTAAAAGATTTGGATCCTCATTCATCTTATATTCCTAACAAAGAAGTTGCCCGTGCAGAAGAAGAACTGGATGGAGAATTTACCGGTATCGGCGTGGTTTTTCAAAACTATAAAGACACCTTTACTATTATTCGTCCCCTACCCGATGGCCCCGCTTATAAATCCGGTATTAAACCAATGGATAAAATTATTGCAGTTGATCAAGATACAATTTCCGGAAAACATTTAAATATTGACGAAATTTCTAAAAAAATCAAAGGAAAAGCCGGTACTAAAATAAAATTATTGATATACAGAAAACAAAATGACAGCACTTTTCAAACCAAACTTACCCGAGCTAAAATCCCACTAAAAAGTATTCCCGCAGCTTTTATGATTAATGACACTTTGGGCTTTATCAAAATTTCAACTTTTGCAGCAAATACTTATGATGAATTTGATAAAGCTTTATCCGACTTAAAACAAAAAGGGATGAAAGTTTTGATTTTAGATCTCAGAGATAACACCGGTGGATTGTTAAAACAAGCAGATTTAATTGCTGATGAATTTCTCAAAAACGGAACCTTAATTTTTTATACAAAAGATAAAAAGGGAAATATCAATAAAGCTATAGCTACCGCTCGAGGTAAATTTGAAGAAGGTCCACTGTATGTTTTAATTAATGAAAGAACTGCTTCGGCAAGTGAAATTGTCAGCGGCGCACTGCAAGATAATGACAGAGCGGTAATTGTTGGAAGACGTTCATTTGGAAAAGGTTTGGTGCAAAGAGAAATGCAATTAGGGGATGGCTCCATCATTAGACTGACTACTGCAAGATATTATACTCCTACAGGACGTTCCATTCAAAAACCTTACAAGCATGGACATAATAAAGAATATGAAGAGCAGTTTCAAAAAAGATATTATGACGGAGAGCTTTTTTATAAAGACAGTATTCCGGTTGTAGACTCATTAAAATACACTACCCCCAAAGGCAGAATTGTCTATGGAGGTGGTGGAATTATTCCGGATATCTTTGTTCCTTTGGACGAAAAGAAATATAACATGTATGTGTATGCAAATCCATATATCTCATCATTTATCACCAAATATTTGGAGGAACACATTGATGAATTAGAAAATATTCTTCCCGAAGATTTTATAAATGATGACCAAATAGAAAATAAATTGTATGAAGAATTTATAAAAAAACATTATATTTTAAAAAATAAAAATATTCATTCAAAAAAAATTAAAGAAAGAGTGGGGTTTATAAAAAAACTACTCAAAGCCAGTTTGGGAAGAGATTTATATGGTGACCGAATATTTTATCAAATATTAATACAAGACGATCCCATGATTAAAAAAATAATCACAATTGCCAAAAGCCATGAATCTGCCAAATAAAGATGAAGTTTTTAAAATCAATAATCCTGGGGATTTTACTCGTTTATCATTACAAATCTTTCGATATCAAGCAGAAAATAATCCCATTTATAAAAAATTCATTCAATACTTAAATATCAAACCTGAAGCAATTGATTCTTTGGCTAAGATTCCTTTTTTACCTATTCAATTTTTTAAGAGCCATCAAGTAGCTACACAACCTCCTCCTTATGATACAATATTCAAAAGCAGTGGAACAACCGGTATGACTCGCAGTCATCATTATATAAAAAATCTCAATTTATATGAACAAAGTTTTTTGAAAACTTTTGAATTTTTTTTTGGAAACATTCAAGAATATAATATTTTGGCATTATTGCCTTCTTATATTGAACAAGGAAATTCATCTTTGGTATATATGACCAAATCTTTGATAAAAAAATCCAAAAAAAAAGATAGTGATTTCTATCTTTACAATACAGATGAATTAGCCAATACATTATATAAGTTGGAAGAAAATAATGAGAAAACCATATTATTGGGAGTTTCTTATGCTTTATTGGATTTTTCTGAAAAATACCATTTTCAACTAAAAAATACGATAGTCATGGAAACCGGAGGAATGAAAGGAAGAAAAAAAGAAATGCTTCGAGAAGAATTACATAGCATATTAAGTAAAAGGTTTGGTGTCAAAAACATCTATTCAGAATATGGCATGACAGAACTTTTGTCTCAATCTTATTCCTTTGGAAATGGAATTTTTCAAACTCCACCGTGGAAAAAAATTTTAATCCGTGATACCGAAGACCCATTTTGTTATTTACCCAATGGAAAAACTGGTGGCATTAACATCATTGATTTAGCCAATATCTATTCCTGTTCATTTATTGCCACGCAAGATTTGGGACAAAAAACAGACTCAAATCATTTCAAAATCATGGGTAGATTTGATCATTCCGATGTCAGAGGATGTAATTTGCTCATCGTTTCTTAATTGAAAATTATTGATTTTATAAAAACATCTTACTTTATATATATCAAATTATGATTTTTTTACTAAAAAAGACATATTTTTGAACATATAATAAAAGTTTGTCTTTTTATCAAATTTTTTAATAAATTAAACAAAAAAAAATCTATTTTTGGTAATTAAACATTAAAAATAAAAACTATGAGAAAAATTACCTTATTGTTTGCTGCAATGGTCTTTGGTTGGACATTGCAAGCGCAAACACTTAACCAGGCGGCTAATTGGCCGAATACAAACTGGACTTTGAATGTTATAGAACATACAGGTTCTAATGCTCAAGACATTGAAGCAGATCCTACAGCAGATGCTAATTTTGCGTATGATGATGATGATACCGGTTCAGGTTCACATGATGTAATTGCAGCAGAATCTCCTGTTATCGATCTTTCAGCAGCACAAACAGCTGGAGAAAACTTTATAAAAGTTTCAGGCGAGTTTGTTTTTAGAAATTTGGATAACGATGAATATTTGGCAATAGAATATTGGGATTCGGATGCTTCTGCTTGGACACTTTGGTATCAATTCCCAAATCAAGATACAGCTGGCGCTCCTTATGATAATTATTGTTCGGGAACTCCGGTAAGCTATTTGTCAGATGCGCTGGATATTTCCGGTTTTACTGCTACTCAATTGAGTGGATTCAAATATCGTTTTATTTACAATGATGATACAACCGGTGGAAATGGTTATAATTATGGTTTTTGTCTTAGTTCTCCTACAATTTTTTCAAATAGTTCAAATTTTACAGCACCGGTTTTTACTTTAACATCAGTACCTGATTGTGCAAACGGTCAATTCAGTGTAGATGTTGAAGTTACTGATTTAGGAGGAGCCAGTGGTGTAACGGTAAGTGACGATCAAGGAAGTGCATCTCAACAATTATCAGCTACAGGAACAGTAACCTTTGGTCCTTATGCCAGTGGTTCAACAGTGAATTTTACCGTTATCAATGATGATGATGCAAATGTTTTTGCTTCTGATGTAGTTTCCTTTTATTGTCCTCCGGCAAATGATGAGTGTGATAATGCAACGGCTGTAACTGTAAATACAGATGATACTTGTACTAATCTAACTCACGGAACAACAGTTTCGGCTACTGCTTCACCACAAGCGGACGATGTAACTGGAACCCCTAATAATGATGTATGGTTTACATTTACAGCTCCTGAAGCTTCATTATATATTAAATTACTTAATGTTACAGCTGTTGTGGGAACTTCAACAGATATGGGGATGGGATTATATTCAGGTGATTGTGCCAATTTAACATTGGTTAACGATAGTGATCCTAATACTATGCGTGTAAATGGATTAACAGTAGGCGATACCTATTATTTACGTGTATATGGATGGGGTTCAAATATTAATACTACAGCTCAAACAGAATTTGATGTATGTGTAGCTACAATTCCAGCGCCTCCTGCTAATGATGATTGCGCTAACGCTACACCCCTAACATTAGATCAAGGTGCTATATCCAGTTTTATTTCTGTTGATAATTCCGGTGCGACTTTCTCATCAGAGCCTGATCCTAGTTGTGGGGACTATAGTACAAATGGTTTGTCCGGTGATGTATGGTTCAGTGTTCAAATACCAGCAGGTATTACTGAAGTAACTTTTGATGTAGCAAATATAAATGGTTTAACTTCCGTAGCCGCTGCATTATACTCCGGTACTTGTGGCAGTTTGACAGAGGTTGATTGTACTCAGTATGGTTTAGGTTGGCCCTGGACAATCTCCGGATTAACCGCAGGAGATACTTACTATTTAAGAGCTTGGGATTATGGCAACAACCAATTGGGAACTTTTGATATTGGTGGATATTATGATACTTCTTCAATTGCTGATAATAAAATCGAAGGATTTAAATTCTATCCGAACCCTGTAAACCATACTTTAAACTTGTCGGCTCAAGAAAATATTGAAAATGTAAATGTATTTAACATTGCCGGACAAGAAGTTTTAAGTATTCAACCCAATGCTACCCAAACTCAAATAAACATGGGTAAATTGCAAAATGGAATTTACTTTGTAAAAGCTCAAGTAAACGGACAAGTTACTGCGTTTAAAGTAGTAAAAAAATAATCAATTAGATTGTTTATATTTTATAACAAGCCGCATTTTGCGGCTTGTTTTGTTTAATTATAATTGGTAAATGAGATTTTAGTAGGCAATAATCAAACTACAAATTGTTTCTTTTTAGAAAATTTTTGATCACTAAAGGCATCTCTTTTTTATTTTCCACATAGCTCATATGACCTTCGCTTAATTCAATATAATCCACTTCTTTACATTTTTCTGCCAACTCCATGATTTTATCCGGATCAATCAAAGGATCTTTTTTTCCGACAATCCACATTTTTGGATAGCCTGTGCGCTTGCAAAAAATATCAGAACGGTCTTTCCTCAGCATCATCCCTTTTAATGCCGCTATTATATTTTCCGGTGTCATTTGTAATGCTTCTTCAATAAGATTCTCAATTTGCTTTTGATATTTATTACGATTATCCGGAGCAAAAAAGCTTGGAATGGCTGCTTTTACATAGGCTTGATAATTGGTTTCAACACTTTTAATTGCCCTTTCTCTGGCTTTTTTCTTTTCATCTCCATCAGAAAAAGGGTGCGAGTTTAACAATACTAATCCCGAAACCTTTTCCGGAAAAAGCTCAGCGAATGCCAAACTGATATATCCTCCCATACTGTGCCCGACAATTGTAGCATTGAGCATCCCAATATTTTGCAACAAAAAATTAATGGTCTTTGCCTGTTGTTCCATTGTATGAACATCACACAACCCATCGCTTTTTCCGTGTCCCAATAAATCCATTACCAAAACATTATGGGTTTCTTTGAGTTGATCCACCAAATAATTCCACATTTTATGATTTTCTAAAAACCCGTGAACTAAAACAATATTTCTGCCTTTTCCTGTATTTTTATAGTAGATATTGGTTTCGGAAAAAAGAGATTTCATAAGTAAAATTTTTATTTTCAAATATAGGATGTCCACAGGATTAAAAAAAATATTTCATATAAAATATCCGAGAAAAATTATATTTTTGAAAAAAGATATTTTTTAATGAAACCCAAAAATAAAATATTGCTGATATATACCGGAGGAACTATAGGAATGCAAAAACAACCAAACTCTGATATATTAACTCCTTTTGATTTTGAAAATATCCGAGAAAATATTCCCGAACTTAAATTAATTAACCAAGAAATTGACACCATTTCTTTTGAACATCCTTTGGATTCTTCGAATATCCGTCCGGAACATTGGATAAAAATGGCAAAAATCATTGAAAGAAACTATGAAAACTATGACGGTTTTGTAATTTTACACGGCTCGGATACCATGGCTTATACTGCTTCAGCCCTTAGTTTTATGCTGGAAAATTTATCCAAGCCCGTTATTCTTACCGGTTCACAGTTGCCTATTGGTGATTTAAGAACCGATGCTAAAGAAAATATCATTACCTCCATCGAAATTGCAGGTTCTTATGAAAATGGAAGTCCAATAGTTCCGGAAGTAGCTATTTATTTTGAATTTAAATTATTCAGAGGAAACCGCGCCACCAAACTCAGCACGGATGAATTCAATGCTTTCGACTCGCCCAATTACAATCCTTTGGCAAGTTCCGGAGTTAATCTTAAATTTTACAAACACCGAATTCTTCCTTCATCCAGCGGAATTTTTAGTATATCCGATCAAATGAATACCAATGTTTTGGTTTTAAAAATACATCCCGCATTGACTGATGTTCAACTTCAAACCCTTTTGGATATGCCAAATTTAGAAGGAGTGGTGTTAGAAACCTATGGGGCAGGGAATACTTTTTCTTATCCTTGGTTTTTGGATATTATTCATAATGCTATTCAAGAAAAACATATCTTTTTTGTCAATATTTCACAATGCCAAAAAGGCGTTATTTCTCCTTACAAATATGAAACCGGAAAAAAATTAATGGATTTGGGCGTTATCAACGGTAAGGATCTAACTACCGAAGCCGCCTTGACCAAAATGATGTATTTATTGTCTAAAAATTTATCAGACAAAAGTTTTATCAAAACCATGGAAAGACCCTTAAAAGGTGAAATGAATTATTGATAAAAGAGTCTTATCGAACAAAAAGCATTTCTCTGTATTTGGTCAATGGCCAAATTTCATCGTCAATCATCATTTCCAATGCATCGGTGTGTTTTCTGATTTTATGTAATTGCGGTTTGATTTTTTTGGTGATATAATCCGCTTTTTTATCCAAATCATAATTGTCCAAGTTGTTGATATCTTTTCTTAATTTTCTTACCAGTTCGGACACTTTGCTTATATG
>JALSTJ010000248.1 GCA_026983815.1 Flavobacteriales bacterium | reverse complement strand
GGCAAGTATCGGCTTTTGGGGAAGTTTGGTGTTTTATAATGCATTTCTGCCTGAAATTGCCTATGAAGAACAACAAGATAAAGTCAGCGCCATTGGATTTGCTTATGGATATGTCGGTTCGGTTTTATTGATGATTTTCAATCTAACCATGATTTTACATCCTGAATGGTATGGAATAAAAGACGGAACTTTACCGGCAAGAATTTCATTTTTGAGTGTAGGAATTTGGTGGCTGGTTTTTTCTCAATATACATTTAGAATTTTACCCGATAATATATATGACGAAATTCCCCCCAAACGAAAAGGTTTTTTATTAAAAGGTTTTAAGGATTTGCAAAATGTATTTAATGAATTGATACATTATGATCGCTTAAAGAAATTTTTGATGTCTTTTTTTCTATACAGTTTTGCCGCTCAAACTATTTTTTATGTTGCCGGACTTTTCGGAAGCAAAGAATTGGGATTACCTTCGGGAAAATTGATTATGACCATTTTGGTTATTCAAATTGTAGGGATATTCGGAGCTTTGGTCTTTTCAAAAATTTCGGGTTTCATTGGTAATATAAAGGCATTACAAGTTATTTTGATGATTTGGATAGGAATTACTATCGGGGCATATCTGTTGGATAAAAATAATCCCAATGTCGATATGCATTTTTATATTTTAGCGGGATTTGTTGGAATGGTTATGGGGTCTATACAAGCTTTGTCTCGCTCCACTTATTCAAAAATGATACCCGAAGAAACTCAACAACATGCAACTTATTTCAGTTTTTACGATTTCTCGGAAAAAATAGCCATTGTCCTGGGAACTTTTTCTTTTGGAGCATTGGAAGCAATAACCGGTTCTATGAAATCCGCCGTATTATTAATGAGTTTCGTGTTTTTATTATCTATGATTATTTTACAATTTATTCGTGATAAAAAATAATCATACTGCCACTTGTCCTTTGATATGGGGATGCGGATCGTAGCCAATCAATTCAAAATCATTATAGGTAAAAGAAAAAATATCTTTGACTTCCGGATTAATTTTCATTTTGGGTAATTTTCGCGGTTCACGAGTTAATTGAAGTTTTACTTGTTCAAAATGATTTTTATAAATATGAACATCACCGAAAGTATGAACAAATTCTCCGGGTTCTAATCCCGTTACTTGTGCCATCATCATGGTTAGTAGCGAATAAGAAGCAATATTAAACGGAACCCCTAAAAAACTATCGGCACTGCGTTGATACATTTGACAGGATAATTTTCCGTTGGCAACATAAAATTGAAAAAATGCATGACAAGGTGGCAAAGCGGCTTTTCCATTGGCAACATTTTCTGCAAAACTCTTGCTTGTATCGGGCATTACCGAAGGATTCCAAGCCGTAACCACAATCCGACGACTATCGGGCTTGTTCTTAATCATTTCCACAGCATTTGCTATTTGATCAATTCCGTCGTTATTCCAATTCCGCCATTGCGCACTGTAAACCGGACCCAAATCGCCGTTTTCGTCAGCCCATTCGTTCCAAATCCTAACTCCGTTTTCTTGTAGATATTTAATATTGGTATTGCCGGACAGAAACCAAAGGAGTTCATGAATGACGGATTTCAAATGGATCTTTTTTGTGGTAACCAAAGGAAATCCCTTTTGCAAATCAAAACGCATTTGGTAACCGAATACACTTCTGGTTCCCGTACCGGTTCTATCGGATTTATCAATTCCGTTTTGCATGATATAATTCAATAATTCCAAATAAGGTTTCATAAATTTTTTTGTCAAAAATAATTAAAAAAAAATTAAATTTATTATGCACGCATAATAAATTTTTTGTATATTTGAGAGCAAAATGAAATGATGAGAAATGTTAAAAGAAAAAACCGTTGATCAACTAATAAGAGAAACCTGGATGGCAATAGCCAAACTCTACAATGAAGAAGCGTCCAAATACGGAGGCACATTATCCATTGGATATGTATTGTTAAAAATTGATCCGCAAATCGGAACGCCTTCAACGAGTTTGGCATCTATGCTGGGAATGGAGAGCACCAGTTTGTCAAGGACTCTAAAAAAAATGGAAGAAAAGTATCTGATTTTTAGAGAGCCCAATCCGAATGATGGTAGAAGTGTTTTAATTAATCTTACGGATTACGGAAAACAAATGCGTGAAAAATCCAAACAAACGGTTTTGCAATTCAACGAATCGATTGAGCAAAATATTCCGCAGAAAGACCTGATTTGTTTAAGAAAAACCA
>JALSTJ010000247.1 GCA_026983815.1 Flavobacteriales bacterium | reverse complement strand
ATGGTTGTCAGGATTTTATCTTGGATGTGGTTCAAAGTTCATCATCCGTTGATAATAAAGACTTCGAAGGTGTAAAAATGAATTATAATTCCGGTTTTTTAAAATTTAATCTAAGGGTTTCAAATTTTGTAATGTATGATTTGGCAGGAAAAGAGATTAAAAAAATCGATGGGAAAATCTCTCCCGATAGAGAAATTTTTGTAGGGGATGTTAAGAAAGGATTGTATATCTTACAATTTGAATTTAACAATAGGTTGGTTGTTAGAAAATTTTTGTTAAATTAACGAGAGTTCGATTAAACTTAAATCAAATTTCTTTTTGTTTTTCCTTCAAGGTCTTTAAGCACCTTGAAGGTATTTTTTCTTATCAGGATTATTTGAGCTTAAATTTATTACTTTATTAATCTACTACCAAAGGAGAGTTGACGTCAGTGTCGCTCCAAGCGACACCGACGCTTTATTACAGAGATAAGTATTCTTAATTTGTATTTATTTTGCAAACCTTGAAGGTTATTCAAAAACCTTCAAGGAATGTTGTGGTCAATAAAAACAACACAAAACATTGATTTTGTGTGAGATTTTTTGTCGAACTCACGTTAATTTTAGGTTGAATACACATTAATTTATTCAATAATTAGATCAAACCTTCCAATAATTCATCGTCCACCGGATTAGGCATAGTAACTTTTAAAGAGGGATTGTTTTTCATAGCTCTTTCGATAGCAAACATTGCATTATCATTCCTAGCCCAGCTTCTACGGGCTATTCCGTTATTTACATCCCAATAAAGCATACTTTTTAATCGGTGGGTTGCTTCGGGAGTTCCGTCTAAAACCATACCGAATCCCCCGTTGATTACTTCGCCCCAACCTACGCCACCACCATTGTGAATGGATACCCAAGTAGCTCCGCGAAAGCTATCGCCGATAACATTCTGTATAGCCATATCCGCCGTAAAGGACGAGCCGTCATAGATATTGGAGGTTTCCCTGAAAGGAGAATCCGTTCCCGAAACATCGTGGTGGTCTCTACCGATGACAACCGGTGCGGATAGTCTGCCGTCTCTTACGGCTTTGTTAAATTCTTTGGCTATGGCAATTCGTCCCCAGGCATCCGCATATAGAATACGTGCTTGTGAACCTACGACCAATTTATTTTGTTGCGCTCCTTCTATCCATTTCAGATTATCCGAAAGTTGTTGTTGGATACGTTTGGGCGATTGGTGTATCAGCTTACGGATAATTTTTATGGCAATTTTGTCGGTAGTTTCCAAATCTTCGGGTTTTCCGCTGGTGCAAACCCAACGGAAAGGACCGAAACCATAATCAAAGCAGAAAGGTCCCATAATATCTTCTACATAGGATGGATATTTGAATTTTCCGTTTTCGTCCATGATATCGGCACCGGCACGGCTTGATTCCAAAAGAAAAGCATTTCCGTAATCAAAGAAATAGGTTCCCAATTCGGTATATTTATTGATGGCTTCTACTTGTCTGCGTAAAGATTTATAAACATATTCCTTAAATTTTTCGGGTTCGGCAGCCATCATTTCGTTGGCTTGTTCAAAACTTAAATCGACGGGGTAATATCCTCCGTTAAACGGATTGTGTAATGAAGTTTGATCGCTTCCCAAATCGATGCGTATATCTTCTTCGTAGAATTTTTCCCATACTTCTACAATATTTCCTATATATCCGAACGAAATTATTATATTTTCTTTGATGGCGTTTTTTACTTGTTTGACCAAATCGTCTAAATTGTCTGTAAGGACATCTACCCAGCCTTGTTCGTAGCGTTTGTTGGCGGCTTTGGGGTTTACTTCTGCTACTACGGATATTACGCCTGCTATATTTCCGGCTTTGGGTTGTGCGCCACTCATTCCGCCCAGTCCCGAAGATACAAATACAACGGGTTCGTTTTTATCTTTACCGAAGCGTTCTTGAATGATGCGTTTGGCATTTAGAATGGTTATGGTAGTGCCGTGGACAATTCCTTGGGGACCTATATACATATAGCTTCCGGCGGTCATTTGTCCGTATTGGGTGACGCCGAGTGCGTTGTAGCGGTCATAATCGTCGAGTGAGGAATAGTTGGGAATCATCATTCCGTTGGTTACTACCACACGGGGTGCATTTTTGTTGGAAGGGAATAGTCCCATAGGATGACCGGAATACATAACCAATGTTTGCTCGTCTGTCATTTCGGAAAGATATTTCATCGTGAGCAGATATTGTGCCCAGTTTTGAAAAACGGCT
>JALSTJ010000246.1 GCA_026983815.1 Flavobacteriales bacterium | reverse complement strand
GACGAAAAACCCCAAGGAAAAGTAGTGCCTTGGGAAGATGCCGATTGTCAAAACGACAAAAATATCTTTCTGCTTTCGGAAGGCGCTTATGGCGGAAAAGGTCGGGGATTGGCTTTTATCAATTCCTTGCTTTACAAAGCGGGATTGGGAAATAGCTTGAAAGGTTTGAAAATAAAAATGCCCAAAACTGCTATTATCGGTGCCGATGAATTTGTCAATTTTATTCAAGAAAACAATTTACAGGATATCAAAGACCAAGGGTTATCCGATGAAGAAATCAACAAAAAATTTCTAAAAGCCCGTTTGTCCAACGAATTGGTTAAAAAATTAGACGAATTATTGGATTGCTTTACCAAACCCTTGGCGGTGCGTTCATCCGGATTGTTTGAAGACAGTTTGACTCAACCCTTTGCCGGTATTTTTGAAACCTATATTATACCGAACAATCATCCCGAAAGAGATATTCGTTTGCAACAATTAATCGATGCGATAAAATTGGTCTATGCTTCCACTTTTTCTAATGTAGCGGTTAATTATGCCAAAGCTTTGAATCATAAATTGGGCGATGAAAAAATGTCGGTGGTTATTCAGGAATTGGTCGGTCGTGAACACGATGGACTTTACTATCCCGATATCAGCGGGGTAGCTCAATCATACAACTATTATCCCTTTGCTTCTATGAAACCGAGAGATGGTTTCGCCGTAATGGCAATCGGACTGGGAACTTACGTGGTTGAAGGTGAAAAAGCTTACCGGTTTGCTCCCAAATATCCCAAAATACAGTTGAGCTCCATTGATGACCAAATCAAACAAAGTCAAACTTATTTTTATGCAGTTGATTTACGAAATCCCAATATCAATTTATTGGAAGGACCTTTTTCCGCCATCAAAAAAGTGGATTTATATGATGCAATTCCACACGGCACCTTAAATCATCTGGTATCTACTTATGACTACAATAACGATATGATTTATCCGGGCGTAGATGAAAACGGTATTTTGGTGGTGAATTTTGCCAGTATTTTGCAAAATGAATATATTCCGTTGCCTCAAATGATACAGATGGTTTTGGATAATCTCAAACAAGCATTTGATACACCTGTTGAAATTGAATTTGCCGTCGATCTTTCTCCCGACGAAGACGGAGATGCTACATTTTATATTTTACAAGTCAAGCCGTTGTTGATGCCCAAAGAAGATTATACTTTTAAACCCGAAGAATTAGATAAAAACAAGCTGATTTTATATGCCGAAAAAAGTATGGGAAACGGATTGATCAATACCATTAATGATATCATCTTTGTAAAAAACGAAGTTTTTGATAAGACATTAACCATAGAAATGGCAGAGGAAATCAATCAACTCAATACCAAATTTCCAGATAATAAAAATTATATTTTGATTGGACCCGGACGTTGGGGAACCCGTGATCGTTTTATCGGAATACCCGTAAATTGGACACATATTTCCAAAGCCAAAGTTATTGTTGAAACCAGTTTGGAAGGTTTTCCTTTGGATGCTTCCTCGGGTTCGCATTTTTTTCACAATCTGACCACTTTGAATATAGCATATTTCTCCGTATTTTTAGATAAAAATCCGGATGCTATCAATTATAAATTACTCAATTCTGCTAAACTTGTGGAAGAAACCAAATATTTTAAACACGTTAGATTTGACAAACCGGTTAAAGTCATTATTGACGGTAAAAAAAGAAGGGGAGCTATTTTAAAACAAGACTGATGAAAACAAATTTTATATACACCATTCTACTGATTTTATTTTTGATCGGTTCTTGTAAATCATCAAATGATTTATCAAAAAACAGAGTTTTTCAACCGAAAAAATACTTATCGCCTCCACCTCTTAAAAAAGGAGATACGATTATGTATATCGCTCCCGCCGGATATGTAGAGGATAGTTTGCATTATATGCAACGTGCCGATTCCTTGTTAAAATCTTGGGGATTTCATATAAAATATCCCGAAAATCTATACCAAAGAAGTTTTACATTTGCCGGAACGGATAAGCAACGCTTGGAACAATTGCAATCTGCTTTTAACGACCCGACCATCAAAGTTATTTGGTGTGCCCGAGGCGGATATGGAAGTGTGCGAATTATCGATGATATAGATTTTTCAAAATTCAACAAACATCCCAAATGGGTGATTGGCTATTCGGATATTACGGTTTTGCATAGTTTGTTACATCAAAAAGGATATCAATCCGTTCATGCTTTTATGCCGATTAGTTTGACTCA
>JALSTJ010000245.1 GCA_026983815.1 Flavobacteriales bacterium | reverse complement strand
TAGGTACTAAGTGGAAAACAAAAATATTAAAATTTTTATATACTCATTTACATTATTGCTACTTGCATCCGCTCATTTTAGTTATGCACAGACTGATAATAACAATAAAAAAAAGAATGTTGACAAACATCTTAATTTATTATATCCAATAGGAACCGAATCATTTTTGGATAATACGGAAATTGAGATTAAATGGAACTCTTCCAATGTCGAGAAAATAAGAATCGAAATTTTGGATAAATTTGGGGATGTAAAATATACCGTTCCAAATATTTCAGCAAACAAAGAAAAATATTTAATTAAAAATATTTTTGAATTTCCGAAACAGTTTAAAATCAAAATTTCGGACACTGAAAATTCTTCGGTTTATGACTTATCACCATTTTACTTGGAAAAAGAAAATTCTAAAAGATTACTAAAAAAACAAGAGAAAGCACAAACAAGTTCTTCGCAAGCTCCGTTAAAGATAATGCCTTTAGGAAACTCTATTACAGAAGGTTATACAATACCACTTCCTACGGATAGAAATGGTTATAGAAAACCTTTAAAGCAGAAATTAGATAGTGCAGGATTAACTTTTGATTTTGTCGGGTCATTAACTAACGGTTCATTTGCGGATAATCAACATGAAGGGCATGGCGGTTGGCATGCAAAGCATTGGCATCAAAATTCTAATTATGATCTAAATAGTCATCTGCGTTCCTTCTTAGAAATGAATCCGCCTGATATAATTTTACTTCATATTGGGACAAATGATATTGGTGAATATTGGGATTCCCGTAATGATAATACTATTGATACTACTGTTGCAGATGTTAGCGATTTGTTAGATACAATTTACACTTTTGATCCGACCATAAAGGTTATATTAGCAAAAATAATAAACAGAGAAGACAACCCCGATTCGCCGACAATTGATGAAACAGCAGAAACTTCTGCATTTAACATTGCTTTGGAAGTTATGGCTAATAATAGAATTGCTAATGGAGATAATTTAACTTTAGTTGATATGGAAAGTGCTTTAATATATCCTGATGATCTTTCCGATGGTGTACATCCAAATGATATTGGATACAACAAAATGTCTCAAGTGTGGTTTGATGCTATTCAATCTATTTTACCCAAACTTTCCGTAAAGGTTTTTTTAGAGGGTAGTTATTTATCTAACCAAGTAATGAGTACGGAATTACAAACGGTAGGCAGCTTTCCTACAAACCAACCATTTAATCAGATGCCATGGAACTATAACGGTACAGAATCTGTTACAAATATTCCAAATAATATTACGGATTGGATTTTGGTCTCACTTCGGTCGGATGTAAATGCAAATACTGAAATAGGATGTAGAGCCGGTTTTATAAGAAATGATGGTATTATTGTTGACTTGGATGGGACGAGCTTATTAAAATTTCCAATAGATGAAGGAAACTATTATATTGTAATTGAACACAGAAACCATCTTTCTATTATGAGTTCAACAAAAGTATTATTCTCTCCGTAACAAATAAAAGTCTAAAGCTTATACGGTAGAAAAGTGGGATAGTCCATAATAAAATTTCTTCGTGATTGTTTTCAACAGTATAGAATAAATAAAACCTTGCTTCTATTTCAAATCATCCGTGAAGTAACCATCGTGCTTGCCTTTTGAGAATTTTGTCTTATTAAAATCTTTTGATTTTCCTTTGGGAATAGACAGACTTTCCCAGTTTTCGGATTTAATCATTTTACCAATTAAAACAATTTGTCCAACATGATAAGAATAATGACAAAGCTGTCTGTTTATGGCTTCCATTATTGTATGTGCCTGGTTCCTAATATAAATTGTAGAATGAAAATTTGTTTCATTTATTGTTCCAAGTGCGTTAAATAAACAATTCCAACCATCATTCCATTTTCTAAAAAGCTCATCGCGGGTTTTAATAACTTCTTCAAATTCCATATCTCTTTTACGCCACTCTTTTTCTCCATCCGCAATTAAAAAGTCTGTCCATCTTGATTTCATATTTCCCCACAAATGATTTACAATGATTGCAATGGAATTGCTCTCGGAATTATATTGCCAAAACAATTCATTATCATTTAATTGTGAAAATGTTTTATCCCCTAATAATCTATAATAACTAAATTGTTTATTTACACTATCCAAATAATTCTCTATCATAATTTTCCCTTATTTTTTAAGTAAAAACATTTATATTTATAAATCAAACATCATAAATTTATATAAAAGTTTAAACTCTTTAATTAAAAAATGTCGTCTTTCT
>JALSTJ010000244.1 GCA_026983815.1 Flavobacteriales bacterium | reverse complement strand
CACGCTCGCACGACGCATAAAAATTATTTCCATCGACTAAGGCATACATCTGTTTCGGTAAGTTTTTGTTCATATCAAATTTAGGGAAAAATCGGGAGTTTAAAGAAAAAGTTATCAACAAAAAATTGGTTTTTTATTTCATTTGTGTTATATTTGATTATTTATTCATCAAATTATGATACTACTTGACTTAATCCTTGGCGTTGCTTTACTAATCTTATCGGTAAAACTTATAAAGCCCGTAAGTTTCGGATTGCTAGTCATCGCTTCTTTTCCCGTATTTTGGATAAAAAATATTTTTGTTCCCGAAAAGCGTAAAGAAAGTTTGAGCTTTATTAAAGCATTTTTATCGCCTATTATCATTTTCTCGGCAATTATTTTATCTCCCTATATCAATGCTTATAAATACCGAGCAAAATATCCTTTCTTATCGGCATTATTGTTTGGTTTAACTTTTACTTTCGGTCTAATTTTATTTTTTGTGAAGCTATGATTTTTGAATAAATCCATTAGAATTATCATAAGGTTATCAAAAAAGGCGATTAAAAAAATAATCGCCCGCAGTAGCAGGTTGATATACAAATGTATTCGCCCCGCAATGCAAATATATAATAATTTTGATACTCAATTCAAGTAATAAAAATATATATTCAAATAATCAATAATCCAAAATACTATTAACATTATGAAAACATTTGGTAAGTCTCTCCGCCTAAGTGGGAGACATTTTTTTTATCATTTAATAATATCTTATCTTTGCGACAAACAATTCAAATAGATGAAAATCAATAAAGCCGAATTTGTCATCAGCAATACAGATGTTTCCAAAGCACCGCAAGATCCCTTGCCCGAATATGCCTTTATCGGACGTTCCAATGTAGGGAAATCGTCTTTGATAAATATGCTGACCAATCGTAAAAAATTGGCAAAAACTTCGGGGACGCCCGGAAAAACGCAGTTGATCAATCATTTCAAAATCAACGATGAGTGGTTTTTGGTGGATTTACCCGGATATGGCTATGCCAAAACTTCCAAATCGTCCAGAAAGAAATTCCAAAAACTGATTACCGACTACTTCAAAAAAAGAAAAAATCTGGTCAATGCTTTTGTATTGATAGATTCACGCCACGAACCGCAAAAAATAGATTTGGAATTTATGCGTTGGATGGGAGAAAACGGTATCCCCTTCTCCATTGTGTTTACCAAAGCAGATAAACTCAGCAGTAACGAGCTGGGAAAAAATCTCAGAAAATATAAACTCCGCCTACTAAAAGAATGGCAAAGCTTACCTGAAATTTTCATCAGCTCGGCTACTTCCAAATTGGGAAAAAATGAAATATTAAACTATATTGAACGTTTGAATGATAGTATCAAAGACGAATTAAAAAAATATTTAAGTCAAGAAAAAAATATCAATGATGAACAGAATTTATAAAGCTATTTTATGGTGCTTGCTTCTTACAACAATACATACACAAGCACAAACTTATTTTGATAATGATAAGTCGTTTGATCTTTTTAAAAACTACACCAATTGGGGAATTCAGTTGGAAGGATTGATGTATTTTCCTGCAAGCATAGACAATACCACCCGAAATTTATCCTTTCAAACCCAAGTGGCATTAGGATATAAAGCGGGTTTGGTTTATAATTTTAATATTGTCAATCATTTTGGAATTCATATCGGGGCTTTGCTGGGGCAAGCTCCTGCAATAAATACATACTTCCAACTTCCAAAGGAAAGAAGCGGGCTTTCCGATGATTATTATCACAAAAAATCAGCTATATACAGTCCTTTGAATTTCAGTTTTCCCATACTCTTTGAATATCGTAATTTTTCAATTTATCGTTATACTTTAAGCTTGGGGGCAGGTATGCAAATCCAAAGAACAACTGCGACCAATCTTACCGAAAGCTATGATAATTTTTATTTAACACAAGTTCAAAATCCGGGCACTTGGAATTTTGACTTATTATTCAAAGCGGGTTGGTATTATCAATTTCCTAAAATTATGATGCAAACCAGCATAGTTTATAAATATCGTTTACAAGACCAATATACGGGAAATTATACGTTTACAAACCTTCAAAATCCTGCTGCTACTTACACGGGAAGTTATATTCAAAAAGGAAATTATATCGGGTTGAGTTTTGATTTTTATTTCAGAAACAATTCTCGTGAAGTGGATATGGGATGCCGTGCCAATACACAAAGCAAGCAAGTTCATAAAAGACAGAAAGCCAAAGAAAGATTACAAAAAAAACTTGA
>JALSTJ010000243.1 GCA_026983815.1 Flavobacteriales bacterium | reverse complement strand
AATAATCCTATGTATATAAATATCCTATTCATAATCAGTTTTTTACACTAAAACGTAAACGATAAATTTTTCCGTTTTTGTATTTTTTATCCAAAATTTCAATATGTTTGACCAAACTCGTAGGGGTAAGCAGTTGCGCAATAAATTCTTCCTTGCTGTAAATTTCAATGCCTTTGTCCTCACCAAACCATTGTTGATAGATGATGGCATCGTTGGCTATCAAATTTTCCAAACGTTTTTGTATTTTTTTCTTATCGGTTTTTGGTTTATTGGAATATCTCCTGAATATCAAAGCGTTCACATCGGTGAGCAACATTATTTTACGTTGGGTATTTTTCTCGGTGTGTAACACTATTTTTTTGGGCAAATAGTATGCCGATTTTATTTCTACCGAAACACTATCGTGTGGTGTTTCAAAGCTTAAACAAGATTTTTCGGGTGGGCTGCGAAAAACTTTTTCCTCCGGATCATAAACCTTTATAATGACGGTTTCGTTTACGGGATTGAGATTTTCATCGACAAAACATAGTTTTATTTGTCGGGGTTTGTCAGTTAAATCAGTCAAATTCCAAGCCCATAAAATACTTAAAAATAAAATTCCCGAAATCCAATAGATTTTCTTAAATGATTTTAATTTAACAGGAGTGGAGTTGTTGTTTCGGAAGTCCGCCCAATTTTCATATCCTGCATACTTGCTCAACAGATTGAGCATATCGATACGGGGCAATTTTTCGGGTGTGTTCCTAAAATAATTGTAAAACCATTTTTCGCTGACACGTCCTTTGACTTTGCTCAACAAATCTTCTTGAAATTTCACGATTTCCTCTCCTCGCCATTGCGAAATATCTTCGGATAGCGTGGTGTTTTCCGTAAGAAAAGTTCGGGCGATTTCTTTTTTTAATTTTTCAAATAATATTTTTTCTTTTTTATCCAAAAATATAAATAATTGATTATCAATAAAATAAGATTATACAAATATTTTACAACTCCTTTACAACTTCAATGCAAAAATTATTCCGCTTTGGGCAATAGTTTTGAATGATGAAAAAAATAATAACACTTAAAATAAATAAATTATGAAAGCAAAAAAAACAAAAAAAGCCGATTTGAACAATTTTTCCACTACATTTTTCTTATTGGGATTGGTCATAACATTGGCTGTTGCCAATCGGTTGATCAATTGGAAATTTTATGAAAAAGAAATTGAAATCGGAAAAGTAAATCTTAAAAATTCAGAAGAAGAGAAAACCCTTACGATAAAAATTGATGAACCCGAACCTAAACCCAAACCGAAACCTCGGGAATTAGATAAAATAGAAATTGAAAAGGATGATAAAAAAATAGATGATGTTATATTCAAACCGACCGACCCCGACGATGACAAACCCATTGAGGTAGATGATTTGCCCGAAACAGCCGACCCTGACGAGGTGGAGGTTAAAGTTGTTCACGCAAATTTTGTAGAACAAGTCCCGATTTTTCCCGGATGTGAAGGCAAAAAAGGAAAGGAATTGAGAAAATGTTTGAATGATAAAATCAATAAATGGGTAGGGAAAAAATTTGATACTTCCTTGGCACAAGATTTGGGACTTTATGGCGAACGCGTAAGGATTTTTACCGAATTTACCATTGATGAAAACGGAAAGATAATCAATATAAAAGCTCGTTCCAAATACAAAATTTTGGCTAAAGAAGCCAAAAGAGTCATAGGTTCCTTACCACAAATGAAACCCGGAATGCAAAATTATCGCAAAGTTCGTGTAACTTATAATTTGCCAATAGTTTTTGATGTGGGGGAAGATTAAAAATAAAATCTATCCTTCTTTATAAAGGGCATAATACAAATTGTTATGCTCTTTTTTCAGTTTGATACAACTAAAAAAGTAGTTAAAAATAAGTTAATTTTATATTTTTTTGTTATTTTTTTATAAATTTGATAACAAATATTAAATTTTTATACTATGAAACGATTATTCTTTTTACTATTTATGGCTTTTAGCTTTACAATTTTCGCCCAACAAAAAATAAATTACAAGGCGGTTTTTCAATACAAAAAAATCGTAGATGAAAAGGAGAAAGCCAGACGTGATTCCTTAACAAAAGCAAATCCCGAAATGGCTGATGTAATGAAAATGATTCGGAAAAAATTTGATAATCGTGAATTTGAAATGTATTTTGATAAAGATGAATCCATATATAAACAAATACAAAAGTTAAATGCTCCTACCAAAACGGAAGGTTTTAGTTTTAAATTACCTGACCATACATTAT
>JALSTJ010000242.1 GCA_026983815.1 Flavobacteriales bacterium | reverse complement strand
CAATTTTAACGGATTCGCATTTTTTCGGTGGAAAGAATAATGATATAGAACAGGTTAGAAGTAAAATAAATATTCCGATTTTGCGCAAGGATTTTATTTTTGATTATTATCAGGTTTATGAAGCCAAGAGTATCGGTGCGGATGCTATTTTGCTGATAGCGGAAGTTTTGGAAAAAAAACAATTATTGAGATTAGCTACATTAGCTAAAATTTTAGGTTTGGAAGTTTTGATGGAAATTCATTCCGAAGAACAATTGGAAAAATTAAATGACCATATAGATTTGGTGGGGGTGAATAATCGTAATTTGAAAACTTTTGAAGTAAGCATTGAAAACTCATTGAATTTGGTAAATAAAATTCCGAAAGACTTTATCAAAATTTCCGAAAGTGGTTTGGGTGATGCGAATGATATTTTAATTCTAAAATCTTTTGGATATCAGGGTTTTTTGATTGGAGAAAGTTTTATGAAAAATGATTATCCGGCACTTGCTCTGGCAAACTTTGTTAAAGAAATAAAGTCAATTAACAATTAAAATAGTTATGAAAAATTTGAAAATAAAAGTTTGCGGGATGAAATATCCTGAAAATATGAAGGAGCTTTTGAATTTACAACCGGATTATATGGGATTTATTTTTTATTCGCAATCCCAACGTAATTTTACAGGAGAACTTCCCGAAATATGTTTTGGCAAAACCAAGAAAACAGGGGTTTTTGTCAATGCCGATTTGGACAAGGTTTTGGATATTGCCCGCCGATATAAATTGGATGTTATTCAATTACATGGTTCGGAATCACCGGTTTTTTGTGATGAAATCGGAAAGCAAGGTTATGAAGTAATAAAAGCTTTTGCTGTGGATAATGATTTCAATTTCAGCAGATGTAGTTTTTATGATGAATATGTGGATTTGTTTTTGTTTGATGCCAAGGGAAAATTGCCCGGAGGAAATGGCGTGGTTTTTAATTGGGACAAACTGCAAGAATATTATTTGGATAAACCTTTTTTGTTGAGCGGAGGTATTGGTATGAATGCACTTGAAGCGATACAGAAATTTTCTCATCCACAGTTTTATGGAGTGGATGTCAATAGTGGTTTTGAGTTGGAACCCGGATTAAAAAATATAGATGAATTGAGGGTTTTTATTGAAAAAATTAAAGAATAGGGTAAAGGAGGAAGTTTTGATGATGAATAGATAATTTTTATTTATGGATTTATGGGGATACTTTGCGGACTTTGCGTCTTTGCGGTTGGATTGGGATTGTTAATGGTTAATTGTGGGGTTGTTGATTTGGGGATTTTTTTAGTAATATTTCGTTAGATTGAACGGACACACCCTTAACCTCTCTCGTAGAGGGGAACTGTGGCGGATTGCCCCGCGTGAGGTATTGAAGCGGTAGCTCCCGCGCCGCAAAACACTACAAAAATATAAAGAGCAAAGCGACCAACGGAAGCTCTTGAAATTTATTAATTTTTGTGTGTTTTTGCGGGCGGGACTATAAGCGGAAAGACCGACCCGTGGACTTGTGCGGCGGATTTAAGGAAGGGGCACGCCCAAAGAATATGGATAAAAATGAAAAATTATAGTTTATGAAATATACAATTGATGAATTAGGTTTTTACGGGGAATTCGGTGGGGCTTTTATTCCTGAATTGCTGCAAAAAAATGTGATGGAATTGCGTGAAAATTATTTGAAAATTATGGAAACGGAGGATTTTCAAAAGGAATACAAAAGGCTTTTGAAAGATTATGTGGGGCGTCCGTCGCCTTTATATTTTGCAAGGAGATTGTCTGAACATTACGGAACAAAAATTTATCTGAAACGTGAGGATTTGAATCATACGGGGTCGCATAAAATCAATAATACCATTGGACAAATTTTGCTTGCCAAAGCTATGGGGAAAACCAGAATTATAGCCGAAACGGGAGCGGGACAGCATGGCGTGGCTACGGCAACCGTGGCGGCACTTGCCGGATTGGAATGTGTGGTGTATATGGGCGAAGTGGATATCAAAAGACAGGCACCGAATGTGGCACGAATGAAGATGTTGGGAGCGGAAGTGAGACCGGCAAAATCAGGGAGTAAAACCTTGAAAGATGCTACAAATGAGGCAATTAGAGATTGGATCAATCATCCTAAGGATACGCATTATATCATCGGGTCGGTGGTGGGCCCGCATCCGTATCCGGATATGGTGGCAAGGTTTCAATCGGTGATTAGCGAAGAAATGAAATGGCAACTTTTGGAACAAACCGGTAGAGATTTTCCCGATAGGATTGTGG
>JALSTJ010000241.1 GCA_026983815.1 Flavobacteriales bacterium | reverse complement strand
AAATTCATAACAATACCGTAAAATACGGCAAACAACCCGATGGTTGGGTAGATTATGAAGTGGGTGCCAATATTGCCGGTTTTGTCAAAGTTGCCGATGCAATGTTAGCCCAAGGAATTGTTTAATATTTAACAAATATTCGGATATAAAAATCTTCGGCTCTGCCGAAGATTTTTTTGTATCTTTAAAAAATAAAAAAAATGATTTCAATAGGAAATATATTAAGGATTACAATTTGGTTGTTTTTTCTGATAGGCGGCGCAATTTTTTCCATTCATTTGGATAAAATTTACTTTTTGTCGGTTTATAATAATTTATATTTTCATTTGATCAGTTTTATTTTGGGATATATTTTGTTGAGATTGGTTTTAAAGGCAACAAGAAATACCGGCAGATTTTTGGCGAACAATGGACGAGCGGGCAATATTCCACGTTTACAAACCAATGTTTTGGTAACCCATGGGCTTTATGGAAAAATGCGTCATCCCATGCATCAAAGTTTAATTTTTTTTCCATTGGCTTTTGCCTTGTTGGTTGGAAGTCCCGTTTTTATTTTGGTGGTTGTTCCCTTAGAGATTTTATTAATGATTATTATGATAAAATTATGGGAAGAACCGGAAGCTATCCGAAAGTTTGGACCTGCATACAGGGAATATAAAAAACAAGTTCCGTTTTTTTGTTTTAAAAAAGATTGTTTACAAGAATTACTCAAATAAGTGTTTGGTTATTAAAACTGTTAAAAAAAGCAAAATTTTAAAATGATTTGAACAAAAATTCGTTTCTATGTAAAAAAGTGAATATATGAATAAATATAAAATTCTTTGGGTAGATGATGAAATTCAGTTGTTAAAACCCCATATATTATTTCTTGAACAAAAAAATTATGAAGTAACAACTGCACAAAGTGGTATTGAAGCTTTGGACGAGTTAAAAGATAAACATTTTGACATCATTTTTCTTGATGAACAAATGCCAGGAATTGACGGATTGGAAACCCTGATGCGTATTAAATCTCTAAAACCTGATGTCCCGGTGGTGATGATTACCAAAAGTGAAGAGGAAAACATTATGGAAGAAGCCATCGGAAGACAAATCACGGATTATATCATCAAACCTGTCAATCCACATCAAATTTTATTGAGTTTAAAAAAAATTCTCAAACAAAAAACTTTGGTTTCGCAAAAAACCAATCTGTCATATCAACAGGAATTTCAAAGAATTTCTATGGATATTTCCATGATTTCAACTCCTGATGAATGGATAGATTTGTATAAAAAATTAATTCAATGGGAATTGAAATTGGACAACTTGCAAGAAAATCCTATGCAAGAGATTTTATTCGGACAAATGCAAGAAGCCAATAGAGCTTTTTTCAAATTTATTAAAAAAAACTATGAAGATTGGTTTGAAAATCCGGATGAAGCCCCTTTGTTATCTTATCGCTTGATGAAGGAAAAAGTCTTTCCCGCTATTGAAAATTCTACGTTATTACTCGTAATTGACAATTTGCGTTACGATCAATGGTTGGTTATTGCTCCTATGATCCAGAATTATTATCGTGTGGTTTCGGAAGACTTATATTATTCCATTTTACCTACTGCTACGCAATATGCACGTAATAGTATTTTTGGTGGAATGATGCCGTCGGATTTAAAAAAACATTATCCGCAATGGTGGCGAGATGACACGGATGAAGGTGGAAAAAATCTGTTTGAAAAAGATTTCTTAAAAGCTTTGATTGAACGCTATCGTTTACCGATAAAATCCAATTATATCAAAATTCTTAATTATCAATTCGGACAAAAAATTATTCAACAATTTGCCGACTTAAAAAATTATGATTTAAATGTGATTGTTTATAATTTTGTCGATATGTTATCGCATGCCAAAACGGAAATGGATTTAATTAAGGAGTTGGCTTCCAATGATAAAGCTTATCGTTCTTTAACAAAATCTTGGTTTGAAAATTCGCCCTTATTTGAAATTATAAAATTGGCGGCGCAAAACAAAATGAAGCTTTTGATTACAACCGACCATGGAACAATCAATGTAAAACATCCGACAAAAGTTATCGGGACAAAAGAAACAAGTTTGAATTTGCGATACAAAACCGGAAGAAGTTTAACTTATGATAAAAAAGATGTTTATGCCGTTGATAAACCCGAAAAAATAAAACTTCCTTCGGTTGCCATCAATAGTCAATTTATCTTTGCCAAAGAGGATTATTTCTTTGTGTATCCCAATAATTATAATTCTTATGTAGAACATTTTGAGAATACTT
>JALSTJ010000240.1 GCA_026983815.1 Flavobacteriales bacterium | reverse complement strand
TTTTCGGATATATCAACGAAAAATATTTAAAATTGCCTACCACCATCGGATTGATGTTGATATCCATTATTTTTACACTTTTGACAATCCTTTCTTCTTTTGTTTTTCCCGAATTTTTACAACACCAAAAAGAACTCATCGGCAGTATCGATTTTTCCGAAGTTTTATTGGATATGATGCTGAGTTTTATGCTTTTTGCCGGCGCATTACATACCAATGTGCCCAAACTCAAAGAACTCAGCCGACCGGTTTTCGCCTTTGCCGTAATCAGCACGATTATTTCAACATTTTTAGTAGGAGGATTGATATACTTGGCTTTGAATTTATTGGGTTTAAAAATCGAATTTATCTATGCACTCTTATTTGGAGCTTTAATTTCTCCAACGGATCCCATAGCAGTTTTAGGTATTATGAAAAAAGCCAAAATAGATAAAAAAATCGAAACGATTATCGTAGGAGAATCTTTGTTTAATGACGGCGTAGGTGTAGTGATTTTCCTTACCATTCTGAATATAGCCAAGAAAGGAATAGATAAATTGGAATTTTTGCAAGTAGCAAAGTTGTTCGGGGTAGAAGTCGTCGGGGGTATTTTATTGGGATTGATCATCGGTTGGATTACCTATCAAATGATGAAAGCCATCGATAGTTTTGATACCGAAGTTTTGGCAACCTTGGCAACGGTTATGGGGGGAACGCTCTTGGCTCATCATTTGCACGTTTCGGCGCCTTTGGCAATGGTTACCGCAGGTTTGATGATAGGCACAGACCGTGTAAGACAAAATGCTATGAGCGAAATCACCGAAGCTTATGTCGATAAATTTTGGGAACTTACCGATGTAATTCTAAACATTATTCTTTTTGTAATGATAGGAATGGAACTATTGATTATCGATTTTGTTCCCAAATACGTTTTTATGGGATTACTGGCAATCGTTATTGTGCTTTTCAGCAGATTTTTGGCTATCAAACCGCTTTTATTTTATTTTGAAAAAAAGATAAAATTTATCCCACATACTGATATCTTAATGACTTGGGCGGGATTACGAGGAGGAATTTCCATAGCTTTGGCATTGAGTTTACCGAATAATCCATATAAAAATTTAATATTGGTTTTGACTTATGTTATCGTTATCTTTTCTATCTTGATTCAAGGATTAAGTGTTTCAAAGGTTGTAAAAAAACTCAAAAAAGAAGAACAGGAAATCAAAGAAGAAATATAAAATACAATATAGATGAAATATTTGGATATTGACAAATTTGCAACAGTCATCAATTGTATGGATGGACGCACACAATTACCCGTTTTGGAATGGATTATAGAAAATTATGATATTGATTATCCCGATATGATTACCGAAGCCGGACCCATAAAAATACTAGCGGAAAACAAACCGAAAGCTTTGGTTGAAGCCATAAAATACAGAATGGATATTTCCATTAACAAACATCATTCGCGACATATTTTTGTAGTAGGACATTTTGATTGTGCCGGAAATCCGGAAAAAAAAGCCGTGCAAATCAAACAAATTAAAAAAGCCGTTAAACGTATAAAAAAATGGAATTATGATTTGGATGATATCGTCGGTTTGTGGGTAGATAAAAATTGGAAAGTAAAAAAGATAAAATTGTGAAATATTTATACCCATTTTTCTTAGGAATTTTATTGGTTTCTTGTGGAAGTCAACAAAAAATTGCTTACAAAAAAAGTATTTTTGACGAACGAGAAAAACAATTGATTTTGTCCGGAAAAGCCAACGAACCTATGCGGGTTTGGCTAATTACCAATAAACAAGATTCTATTTTGCTTAGAACGCCTAGCAAATCTTTTAAGGTAAATCCCAATGATACTTTATTACAATTTTTTTCCAAGCGCTTATTGGCTACCGTAAAAGATTCTGCCCATAGAGGTGTGGGAATTGCCGCTCCACAAGTCGGAATACTCAAACGTATTATTTGGGTGCAACGTTTGGACAAGCCCGGCGTGCCTTTTGAAGTTTACTATAATCCGGTAATTACTAAATATTCCAAACTAAAACAAGATGTCCCCGAAGGATGTTTATCCATCCCCGATTTTCGAGCAACAACCACTGATCGTTCTTATGCCATCTTTTTTCAGTATGATAATCCGAAAGGCGAACATAAATGCGAAATGGTTGAAGATTTTACAGCCGCCATTTTTCAACACGAAATTGACCATCTGAACGGTATTTTGTTTATTGACCATTTGATGAAAGAAATCAAACGAGGACCAAGGCATAAAATTGAGAAATAAAAACTTTTTAAACAGAGTTAGATGCAAGAAACAAAACAAAATACATTATTGATTAAATCAAATTGAATTTTTTTGAATATTTAAATAATTAATCCAGAATCAATAATTTATGATAAAAAATATTTTTTCTTATATTGAACTCAACTCAGGTTTTATAACAAAAAAAATCCCAAGTCATAGACATGGGATTTTAAAGTTTGTCAAAAAATAATTTATTTGAACAATTCCAAAACTTTTTCGGCCGGTCTGGCCAATACGGCTTGATCACCAAAAATTACAATAGGTCTTTCAATTAGCTTCGGATTATCATGCATGGCTAAGATCAATTGATTATCATCTAATTTCCCTTGTTTATAATCATTTTTGAATATTTCTTTCCAGATTGCTTCCTTGGTACGGATTAGCTCAATGGGGTTCATGTTCAATTTTTTCAAAACTTCTTTGAGCTTCGAAACATCGGGTGGATTGTCTAAATATTTTCTAATTTCCACCTCAAGATTCTTTTTACTGGCAATCTCTTCAACTTTTTTTAATCCTTCACGACTTTTTCTACATCTGGGATTGTGCCAAACAATTATTTTGTTCATATATTTTTATTCTTTATCGGTTTCATCAACAATTTCAGCATCATTTTCCAATTCATCTTCCGGATTTAATTTGGCTTTGACATCTTCTGCCAAATCAGATATTTTATCACTTGCTTTATCAGCCAATTCACTTGCTTTTTGACGGATATCTTCAGTATTTTCCATTAAATCATCCTTAAGTTCTTTACCCTTTTCCGTAAGATTATTTACAACTTCTTTGGTTTTGTCTTGCAATCCTTTGGTGTTTTCAACCAAATCATCTTTTACTTCATTGAGCTTTTGTCCCAAATCTTCAGTAATTTCCGAAGCTTTTTCTTTGACGTCTTTTAGTTTTTCTCCTAAATCCTCTTGTAAGTCAGCAGTTTTTTCTTTAAGATCTTCTGAAATTTCTTCAAATTTTTCACCGGCTTTTTTTGTAGCTTGTTCTATATATTCGCTAGATTCTTTTACAATTTCTTCGGTTTTTTCTTCTACTTTACCGAAAATTTTTTTAATTGAGTTTAATAGTCCCATGATTTTGTGTTATTTGTTAATATTTTTCAAATTTACAAAGTTTTTATAGAATATAATGATACATTATCATAATTTTTTACCATAGGCCAAATCTCCCGCATCTCCCAATCCGGGGATAATATATCCGTGATTATTCAAGGTTTTATCAAAATCTGCAATCCATAAATGGGCATTTTCGGGCATATTTTTTTGAAGATAATCTATCCCGGTTTCCGAACCGATAATTGATATAATATGTATATCTGCGGGTGTTCCGAACTCAAGCAATTTATTATAAACCCCTACCAATGATTTTCCGGTTGCCAACATGGGATCAACCAATACCAAAGTTTTTTCTTCAATTGGAGGAGTAGCAATATAGTCTATTTGTATCTTAAAATTCTTCAAATCCGTATGCATACGGTATGCAGAAATAAAAGCATTCTCTGCATGGTCAAAAATTCTCAAAACACCCATGTGTAAAGGCAATCCGGCTCGCAGTATCGAAGCTAATACAATATTGCTTTTAGGAACCAACATATCTTTTACTCCTAATGGAGTTTCAATTTTTTTTGGAATATAATCCAAAGTTTTGCTCATCTCATATGAAATGATTTCTCCTATTCTTTCGATGTTTGTTCTAAATCGTAAACTATCTTTTTGAATATCTTTATCCCTTATCTCAGCCAAAAATTTATTTAGAATAGAATGATGTGCTGATACATGTTGAATTTTCATATAAAAAATTTACTGCAAAAATAATTAAAAAAAATCCCTTGAAAAATTCAAAGGATTTAAAAAATATCATCTTCTATTGTTATAAATTTGTAAATAATATAACAAAGTTGCCAATGAACTCAACGCAGCAACAACATAAGTTCTAGCTGCCCATTTAAGTGCATCCGTTACACCTTTTCGTTCTTCCTCATCAACGATACCTTTTTCTACCAACCATTTCTTTGCACGTGCGCTGGCGTCATATTCAACGGGAAGTGTGATAAAACTGAAGAGTGTCGTAGCTGCAAATAATATTATCCCAATGAGCAATAATTGAGGAAAACTTTTTATTAAAAGAATTCCTGCAATCAAAATCCACGTAACCATAGAAGATGAAAATTGAACCACGGGAACCAAAGCAGAACGCAACTTAAGCCATGGATATGCTCGTGCATGTTGCACGGCATGTCCGCATTCATGAGCAGCTACAGCAACTGCAGCCACACTATTGGAGTTATAAACCGGTTCACTTAAATTGACAGTTTTTTTTATCGGATGATAATGGTCTGTCAAATATCCGGGAGTAGAAATTACTTTAACATCAGTTATCCCATTATCTTCAAGCATCATACGAGCAACTTCTGCACCCGTATATCCTTTTTTTAAACGGATTTTTCCGTAATGCTCAAATTTGCTTTTTAAACGATTTTGAACAATCCAACCAATGATCCCGATGATAATGATTAATAAATAACCACCACTACCTCCACCTATAAAAATTAATAAATGCACCATATATTTTATTTGTGTTTATTAAATTAACTCATTTTAATTGTCAAAATATTTCTTTTGGCTTTATTGACTACCCTTTCGGCAATGCTGTCCGATAAGAAATGCATAATTCCTTGTCGTCCGTGTGTAGCCAAAGCTATTAAATCTGCATTAACTTTTTCTGCAAAGTTAAATATTCCTTCTTGAACGGTATAATCATCATAAATAACTTTTTTAAAACATTTGTATTCAGGAACTTTTTTCAAAAAAGAATCCATAATTTCTTCCAATTCGGGAGTAGATTTGAAGTTGGATATTGTATTGATACGAAGTAGATAAATAGTCGGCTCAAAAATCTTGAGAAATTTCATTAATTTTTTAAAAGCATCAATATTATCATCGGTAAATTTTGAAGCATAAATTACTTTTTCAATTTTGAATTTTTCTGCCGGCTCTTTTACAACTAAAACGGGGATTTTTGCAGTTCTAACAACTTTTTCAGTATTAGAACCTACAAAGAAATCTTCCAGTCCGGTGGTTCCGTGAGATCCCATGATAATCAAATCAATTTTATTCTCATTGGCAAAATCCGAAATGCCTTCAACGGGATTATCTACCAAAACTTTTTCGTAAATGGTAATTTCATTCAAATAATCTTTATCCAGAAACTCATCAAATTGTTCGTGAGTTTGTTCAAACATTCTAATGGCAACAGGTCCTGTTGGAACGTTATTACCAGCGATCATATCAATTTCACCTGACGGAATATCCAACAAATGTAAGACATAAATTTCCGCTTGGGTTTTTCTGGCAATTTTAGCCGCAACCTTTAAAGCTTCCTCTGATTTTGGCGAAAAATCAACAGGTACTAAAATCTTTTTCATAACAGTATTTTTAATTTGTTTTTATAAAAATACAAAAAAAATATCAAAGCTCAAAAAAATCATAAAAAAATTTGTATATTTGCCCACGAATTTTAATGATAATGGAGTATGGGGACAAGCGTCCCCTATTTTTATAAAAAAACTAATGAGCATTAAAGAAAAAGCATATCAACTACTGATGGATAAATTAGAAGAACATCCTGAGTTCTTTCTCATTGATTTTGCGGTTTCCGAAAATAATGATATAAAAGTAATTTTAGATGGAGATCAAGGGATTAATGTCCAAAATTTAGTAGATTTTAGTAGGGCGATAGAACATCATTTAGACAGAGAAGAAGAGGATTTTTCTTTAATGGTTTCTTCATTTGACATTTCCCAACCTTTTCATCATATTCGTCAATTTAAAAAGAATTTGGGTAGAGAAATTAAAGTAAAAACCGAAAATGGAGAAATTAAAGGAAAATTAGTTAAGATTGGGGATGATGAAATTGTTTTGGAGTTTAAAATACGGGAACCCAAGCCAATAGGAAAAGGCAAACATACAGTTGTCAAAAAGGAAATTGTTCCATTGGATCAGATAAAAGAAGCAAAAGTGGTAATAAAATTTTAAAATAAAATCAATTATGAATAATAAACAATTGGTAGAAGCTTTCTTAGAATTTAAAGATGAAAAAAATATAGATAATGCAACTTTGCTCAATATACTAAAAGAAGTAATTGCGCATGCATTGAGAAAAAAATTTGGTATTATTAAAAAGAAAAAAGACGGAAGTGAACCCGATGAGGATAACTTTGATATCATTGTTAATCCCGGTCGGGGTGAATTGGAAATTTGGGTATATAAAACCGTTGTGCCTGATGACCAGCAAATAATAGATGAACATAAAGAAATCCGTCTTTCCGATGCGTTAAAAATAGATCCGGATGCCGAAATAGGTGAACAAATTGAAGAAGAATTCGATTTGCTGGATTTGGGACGTAGAGGTATTTCGGGATTGAAACAAAATTGGAAAAACAAATTAATGGAACATAATTTTCTTAATTTACATAAATATTTTAAGGAAAGAGAAGGAGATATTTATACGGCTGAAGTTCACCATGTGAATAATAGAAGAAAAGATGTATATTTGGTGGATGATGAAGGTAATGATATTGTTTTGCCAAGAGATAGACAAATTCCTTCCGATAGATTTAGAAAAGGCGATCATGTAAGAGGAGTTATTGAAAAAGTGGAAATGCGCGATAACAAACCCTTGGTTATTATGTCCAGAACGGCAGATGAATTCTTGGAAAAATTATTTGAACAAGAAATTCCGGAAGTTTTTGACGGACTGATTACCATCAAACGTATTGCGCGAATTCCCGGTGAAAAAGCTAAAGTTGCTGTGGATACTTATGATGATAGAATCGATCCTGTAGGCGCTTGTGTAGGAGTTAGAGGTTCTAGAATTCACGGGATTGTAAGAGAGTTGGGAAATGAAAATATTGACGTAATTAATTATACCGATAATGATAAATTGTTTATTCAACGAGCTTTAGGTCCCGTAAAAATTCAACGCTTGGAATTGGGTGAAGATGAAAAAGGTAAAAAAACCGCCTATGTTTATATGAAACCCGATGAAATTT
This sequence comes from Flavobacteriales bacterium, assembly GCA_026983815.1. Lineage (GTDB taxonomy): Bacteria > Bacteroidota > Bacteroidia > Flavobacteriales > Flavobacteriaceae > JALSPZ01. The sequence goes on along the minus strand of JALSTJ010000240.1, from coordinate 3,337 downwards.
CCAAAGCTATCGGAAGAAAAGGACAAAATATCCGTTTGGCAACGGCAATTACCGGATATAATATAGAAATACAACGAGAAGATGATGAAGGAGATGTGAAATTATCAGAATTTACCGATGAAATAGATGAATGGATTATTAATGAATTTGAAAAAATCGGATTGGATACCGCAAAAAGTGTCTTGGCACAAGATGTTGATGATTTGGTCAGAAGAACTGATTTGGAAGAAGAAACCATTTATGAAGTTTTACGTATTCTGAAAGAAGAATTTGAAGATTAAAAAAATAACAAAATAACCGAATAGAATAAAGAATGGCAAAGAAATTTACAGTCAGACAAGTAATGAACGAATGCAATATTGGTGCAGGAACTATTTTCGAATTTTTGGAAGAAAAAGGAGTGCAATTAAAAAAGAAAACTCCTTTAGCTAAAATTTCCGAAGAAAATTATGCATTGCTTATCGAAGAATTTGCAAAAGATAAAACATTGCTTGACAAAGCCAGAATTATCAGAGAAGAACAGCAAAAAGAAAAAGAGCTGATCAAAAAAGAAAAAGAAGAAGCAGTCAAAGAAAAAACACAAACGGTTGAAGAACCAGAAGTAAAAAAACCGGTGGTTTTGGGTAAGGTTGATTTGGATAAAAAATCCACCAAAGAAAAACCGGTAGCTAAAAAAGCGCAAGAAAAAGAGGTTAAAGAAAACCAAAAAGAAGTTGCTGAACTTCCTGAAACTAAAAAGGTCAAAAAAGCGGTTGAAGAAAAACAAGAAGTTATTCCCGAAGTGGAGGTAGAAAAAAAACCAAAACTAAAAAAAATAAAGAAAGCTCAGCCAAAAGAAACTTCTTCAGAGTCTAAACCTGAAGTAAAGAAAGAAGTAAAACAAGAGGAAGAAATTATTTCTCGTGAATCTGAAGAAATCAAAACTGAGTATCAAAAAATACAAGGTCCCAAATTAACCGGTGAAAAAATAGATTTAGCCGAGTTTAATAAAAAACCGAAAAAGAAAGAAGCAGAAAAAACTTCCGAGAAAAAGAAGAAAAAACGAAAACGAGAAAGAATTCCTTCTAAATTTAATCAACAATCAAATAAATCAGGTGGAAGGGGTCGTTCTAACTACAAAAAACCAATAGAGAAAAAAGAAGTTTCGGATGAAGAGATTCAACGACAAATCAAAGAAACTTTAGAACGTCTTCAAGGAGGAAAAAAATCCAAAAGATCAAAAATTAAACGTGAAAGTCGTCAGAAAAGACGTCAAAAAGAACTTGCTGAACAAGAAAAAGAAGCACAAGAAAGTAAAATTCTTAAAGTTACGGAGTTTATAACAGTTGGAGATCTTGCCAATATGATGGATGTCAATGTAGCAGAGGTTATCAAGGCATGTTTTGGACTGGGAATGATGGTTTCCATGAACCAACGTTTGGATGCTGAAACTTTGAGTTTGGTAGCAGATGAATTTGGTTATGATGTCCAATTTGTTGATGTTGAAGAAGAAACCGAAGAAATTGAAGAATCCGATAATCCAGAAGATTTAATTCCTCGTCCTCCGGTTGTTACCATTATGGGACATGTGGATCATGGAAAAACTTCATTATTAGACTATATTCGTAATGCAAATGTGGTCGCAGGCGAATCCGGAGGTATTACACAACATATAGGTGCATATAAAGTGGAATTAGCCAATGGAGAAAAGATTACATTTATTGATACTCCGGGACATGAAGCATTTACTGCCATGCGTGCACGTGGGACAAAAGTAACTGATGTAGCTGTTATTGTGATTGCAGCTGACGATGATGTGATGCCTCAAACAAAAGAAGCAATCAGTCATGCACAAGCTGCCGGAGTACCCATGATTTTTGCTATAAATAAAATTGATAAACCTACTGCCAACTCCAATAATGTTTACCAACAGTTGGCAAATATGAATATTTTGGTAGAAGCTTGGGGCGGAAAATACCAATCACAAGAAATTTCAGCTAAAACCGGTCAAGGGGTAGATGATTTGTTGGAAAAAATCCTGCTGGAAGCGGAATTATTGGAATTAAAAGCCAATCCTAATCGTGAAGCTGTAGGAACCGTTCTCGAAGCTTCATTGGATAAAGGTAGAGGATATGTAACCGATATTTTGGTGCAAAACGGGACTTTGAAAGTCGGAGATTATGTTTTGGCCGGAAAATATCACGGGAAAGTGAAAGCAATGTATAATGAACGTGACCAAAAAGTAAAATCTGCCGAACCTTCTACTCCTGTAAAACTTTTAGGTTTGGATGGAGCGCCGACAGCAGGGGATAGATTCAAAGTATATAAAGACGAACGGGAAGCTAAAAAAATAGCGCAAAAACGTGATCAATTAATAAGAGAACAGCAATTAAGAACACAGAAACATCTTACTTTGGATGAAATCGGAAGACGAATTGCTCTTGGTGATTTCAAAGAATTAAACTTGATTATCAAAGGTGATGTGGACGGCTCTGTTGAAGCACTTTCGGATTCTTTACAAAAATTATCTACAGAAAATATCAGTGTTCAAATTATACACAAAGGTGTTGGTCAAATCACCGATTCCGATGTTATGCTTGCTGCTGCTTCCGATGCCATTATTATTGGGTTTAATGTCAGACCCTCTGCAAGTGCACGAAGATTGGCGGAAGATGAAGGTGTTCAAATCAAAACTTATTCAATCATTTATGATGTAATTAATGATGTAAAAGAAGCTATGGAGGGAATGCTCTCTCCTGAAATCAAAGAAGAAGTTACAGGAACTGTAGAAGTGCGTGAAACTTTCAAAATCAGTAAAGTGGGAACGGTTGCCGGTTGTATGGTAACTTCCGGAAAAATTTATAATAATTCATTGGTAAGAGTTATTCGTGATGGTATTGTGATTTATGATGGTGAATTGGCTTCCTTGAAACGTTTCAAAGACGATGTGAAAGAAGTATCCAAAGGATATGAGTGCGGTTTGATGGTAAAAAATTACAACAATGTTGAAGTGGGTGATGTAATCGAAGCCTATCAAAAACACGAAGTAAAGAAAAAATTATAATCCGATTGGGTTGAACAATTTTTATATGCATCTGTGCTTTAAACAGGTGTATTTTGTATTTATATTAATTATGAAACATAAAGCACTTCTAACCATTTTATTACTATTTGGATCTAATACCTTTATGACAATTGCTTGGTATGGACATTTGCGATTGACACAAATCTCCAAATATCAAAAATTAGGTTTACTTGTTATAATCATTTTAAGTTGGGGAATTGCTTTTTTTGAATATTTACTTCAAGTGCCGGCAAATCGTATCGGTTTTAACGAAAACGGCGGTCCTTTTTCTCT
>JALSTJ010000239.1 GCA_026983815.1 Flavobacteriales bacterium | reverse complement strand
TTGGGATTACAACCGGAATACCGTTATTCGAAATATCTGGAAAAATCACAAATTCAAGAAGTAAGCGAAACATCCGACGGAATAAAGGATGTTGAAGAAATCTTGAAAGCTTTTGAAATTTTAATACAAAAACAACGAAATATTTTGGATTTATCCGGTGAATATGACGACGAAGGAACCAACGCCCTGATGAGTGACTATATCCGTGAACAAGAAAAACTCAGCTGGATGTATGCGGCATTTTTGGGATAGTTGGTTTAAAAATTTTTAAAATTACAATCTATTAAGCTTTCACACACAAGCTAATATGTATAATAAGCGAGGACAAAACTGTCCCGCTTATTTTTTTTAAATGATTAAATAAAAAATTTAATGTAAATTTGTTTCATACAAAATTTTTCTATGATGAAAAAAAAATCCCATAAAATAAAAGTAGGTATCAGTATTGGAGATATGAATGGAATTGGTCCGGAAATTATTCTCAAAACATTTCAAGACCAAATGATGTTTGATTTTTGCACTCCTATTGTATTTGCTTCTACCAAGGCACTTTCATATCAGAAAAAAGCTTTAAAAATAGATATTCCCGTCCATGGCATAATGGATATGGAAAAAGCTTTTCCCAACAAACTAAATGTATTAAATCTTTGGAAAGAACCCGTACCTATTACCCTGGGAAAACCCGATCCTGAAATTGGCAAATATGCCATTGATTCCTTCACCAAAGCAGTTGAAGCTTTAAAAAAAGGAACAATCGATGTCTTGGTAACCGCACCATTTGACAAAAAAACCATACAATCCGAAGCTTATGAATTTCCCGGACATACCGATTATCTATCCCAAGAATTGGAAGGCAATCCTTTGATGTTTATGATTACTGATGATTTAAAAGTCGGTTTGGTTACCGATCATGTTCCCGTAAAATATGTCGCCGGACAAATCACCGATAATAAAATTCAAACAAAAATTCAAACAATGGAAGAAAGTTTGAAAAAAGATTTCGGATTGGAAAAACCCAAAATCGCTGTATTGGGACTTAATCCGCACAGCGGAGACGGTGGAATTATCGGAAAAGAAGAAATAGAAATCATTCAACCGGCAATAGAAAAATTGAATAATGAAGGACATTTGGTTTTCGGTCCTTATCCTGCGGACAGTTTTTTCGGTTCCAATCATTACAAAAAATTTGATGCCGTTTTAGCCATGTATCACGATCAAGGATTGATTCCCTTTAAGACTTTGAGTTTTGGAAAAGGAGTAAACTATACAGCCGGACTCAATAAAATCCGAACTTCCCCCGACCACGGAACGGCTTATGAAATTGCAGGAAAAGGAATTGCCAATCCCGATTCGTTCCGCGAAGCGATTTTTGCCGCAATCGATATTTACAAAAAAAGAAAGGAATATCAAGAGCTTACGGAAAATGTTCTGGAATCACAAACAAAAAAATAAAAAAATTGTTCTTTATATAAAAAAAAATTATAAATTTGCAGTCCGAATTATATGAAGATGAATAATTTAAAGCTGTTTGACATAAAATTTACCGGATTAAACAACGGGATACATCGTTTCGAATATCAAATTGACCAATCTTTTTTAGAGCATTTTGAGTTTGAAGAATCCCAAAAATGTGATATTGAGGTTAATGTTGAAATGAAAAAATCCGATCAGATGCTGGAATTTTTCATCCACAGCAAAGGAATAATAAATGTCCCTTGTGATATCAGTAACGAGATGTATGACCAGGCAGTAGAAAGAACGCAAGAGTTCTTAATAAAATTCGGTGAAGAATATAATGACGAAAGAGATGATTTGATCATCTTACCATATAATGAGCATAAATATAATATTGCACAGCAGATTTACGAGAATATCATATTAAGTATTCCGATGAAAAGAGTGCATCCCGATATAATTTCGGGCAAAATGAAAACAAAAAATACGGATTATATCATCAATGCAGATGATTTGGAAATTGATAAAAAACCGAAGGAAGAATATATAGATCCGCGTTGGGAAACTTTAAAAAAATTATTAACAGATAAAAAGAAATAAAAATGGCACATCCGAAGAGAAAACAATCCAAAACCAGAGGAAGAAAAAGAAGAACTCACTACAAATTAGATATGCCTCAAATTGCAATTGATCCGGTTACCGGTCAGCCACATTTGTATCATAGAGCACACTGGCATGAAGGAAAATTGTATTACAGAGGAAAAGTTTTAATTGATAACGAACAAGAAGAAGCTTAGAAGTTTTATCTTTCAGAAAAAAGCAGAAAATCCCGTTTTT
>JALSTJ010000238.1 GCA_026983815.1 Flavobacteriales bacterium | reverse complement strand
TTAATGGCATCGTTTAATTTATCAGGAGAAGTAACAAAAATATTAGCAGGATAAATATCTATTTGTTCTACGGTATCCATTAATTCACCGGTTTCGGTATGAAAAACTTCAATTTCATCAATTTCGTCTCCCCAAAAGTTGATACGAAAATATCTATCAGTATAAGAAGGATAAACGGTAATGGTGTCTCCTTTTACGATAAAACTTCCCGATTTTGGAATTTCACTACGGCTATACAATGCCGTCACTAATTTTTTTAAAAGATAAGTTCTGGTATTTTGAATATCTTTTCGAACTTTGATTACATTTTGTTTAAATTCGGTAGGGTTTCCAATACCATAAAGACAAGAAACAGAGGCGACTACAATCACATCTTTCCTTCCCGATAATAAAGAAGAAGTGGTACTCAAACGATAACGTTCAATTTCTTCATTGATTGATAAATCTTTTTCGATATAGGTCCCCGAAACAGGCAGATAGGCTTCGGGTTGGTAATAATCATAATAAGAAACAAAATATTCAACTGCATTATCGGGAAAAAACTGCTTAAACTCCTGAAATAGTTGAGCAGCAAGAGTTTTGTTGTGTGCGAGTATCAATGTAGGTTTTTGTAATTGCTCGATGACATTGGCAACGGTAAAAGTTTTTCCGGAGCCGGTTACACCCAAAAGAGTTTGGTATTTTTCATCCTTACTATAAGCAGAAACCAATTGTTTGATGGCTTCGGGTTGATCACCGGTAGGTTTAAATTCAGATTGTATATTAAAGTTTTTCATAAGTTTAAAAAAATCCCCAATACAAAATTGAGGATTTTATTTGATAAAATGAATAAAATCAAAATTATCTTTTTAAAGTAAAATGTCCTTTAACATTTCTATAGCCGTTTCCTTCTTTAACATAAGCCATAAACCAATAATCAGTAGAAGGAACAGGTTTACCTTTGTAAGTTCCATCCCAACCTTGATCAGATGAAAAGATTGTTTTAAGCAATTTTCCATATCTATCATAAATATTGATATAAGTTCCCGGACGTTTCGTTATATTCAAGACTTGCCAAAAGTCATTAAATCCATCGCCATTGGGAGTAAAAAACTGAGGAGCTCCCAGAATATCTATTTGTGTAGAAACCTTTCCGCATCCATTAATATCACGAACATAAACATCATAAGTGCCGGGTTGAAGTCCTGTAAAGGTATTATTGGCCTGATAATTAACGTCATCGATAGAATATTCATATTCCCCCTTGCCCTCAACATGAACAGTCGCCATATTATTTTCTGAGAAATCTTCAATCTCTATAGAAGTAAAATTAGCGACACTTGATTCATCTACCGTTATTTGCTTAGTAAAATTACAACCATTTGAATTGGTCACGGTTAATGTAATTGTTCCGGCTTGATTAACTGTTATATCTTGAGTAGTATCACCGGTAGACCATAAATAAGCAGTATAACCTGAAGGAGCATCTATCTGGACAAAGCTTCCTGTACAAAATTGAAAGTTATCATCCATTGAAATTTCTTCATAAGGATGAACAATCAAATTGAATGAACCATAGTTTTTACATCCGGTTTGAATATCAGTGATACTATACCAAAGTGTTTCATTGAAAGCTGTTGTGTTGGTATAAGGTGATGCAATTTCATTTGTATCATTTTGTGCATCGGTTTGGGTAGGATAAAAATGTATATCAAAATCAGTGACCGATTGTGTATTTAATATTTCAGTATTCTTGTCCGTTAAGTTAAATTCCGCTATACCATCGGTATCCGTATCGCAGATTTCAAAATCACTTACAGGTGATATTTGCGGCAATGGATTGACTATTACCTGAAAACTTCCAATGCTTTCTCCTTGTGTTAATTGATTATAAACTGAGACATAAATTGTATCGGTAGGATTAATATTTGTATAAGGGTCGGATAATTCATTGGTATGATTTTCGGCATCTGTTTGAGAAGGGTAATATCCAATGATAATATTACCGGGAGCAGTTTGTGTATTTACTAATTGATTATCCAAATCATGCAGATTAACGGATACATGGCCGGTTTGGTTATCATCGCAAAAAACAAAATCCATTTGATCATTTGATAATAATTCCGGTTGCGGGTAAATGGTCACTTCAGTTGTAACTGTCACATCACATCCATAAACCAAGTGGATAATTGCAGTAACAGTATAAGTTCCCGGAGTAGTGTAGGTATGATTGCCTATGGAATGCGTATTATCCGGAGGATTATCAGGATAAGAAACAGCTGTACTTCCATCTCCAAAATCCCAATCCACACTACTCATAGGTTTATTCGAAACAACATCAAAATTATTGATAACACCGGTAGCTAAATTATTTCCTGCAACTTGCGAAAAATAAGATTGAATAAACGGAGGTAAACCTTGACGCACTTCCATACCCGAACCTAAATTTATAAACCTGTATCTGTAATTACAGGCAGTACCTGCTTCATTGGGATTGTCAATAACACTTAATTGATTGGAACCATTTCCATAGCTATGGGTAAATGTTTGATAGATTTTTCCATCCAAACCCAATTGCAATGCAGAACGGTAATTACTATATGTGCTAATAGTGGTTCGTTGGTTATTGTTGGCTAAATCAAATTGATAAACCCTATTATCTCTATCCCCAATATATAATTTACTACTATCCGGAGAAAATTCAACACCATAAGGTGCAACGGAAAAGTTAAATAAACTGACAGGATTACTTACTATACCTGTAGTGGCATTAAAATCCAACAAATATGCCGAGTCGTCATTCAAGTTTGCAATTGCCAATTTTGTTCCATCCGGAGACACTTTCATATATCCCGCTCCTCCACCTATATTTAAGGGCAACTGTGAGATGGTAGCAGTTGGAGAAACTCCTGACGGTGTTACCTTAAAAGCATAAAATGTATTCATATTGGATCCAATAGTTCCATAAGGGGCAGACGTGCTGTTTGTTCTCGGGGCAAGAGTGATTACCCAAATATCTGTTCCATTACTGGATACAACAGCTGTAACCTTTTCACTTGCATGAGCAACCAGGGGCTGATTTTTAATTACCACATCACCATTACCGCCATCTTGTGTCATATCCACCACGGAATATTCCATTCCATAATCGGAAATACTATTGAAAGCATCATCTACTGTAAAAATGTAATAGGTATTATCATCGTTGGGTTTGGGAACAATGATTCCTGATTGGGTTGAAGAATCATCACCTTTTAAACCGGTACCATTGGGCATAATCAGATGATTCTTATTATAAACATTAACTCCATTTGTATAAAACAGTAGATTTCCACAAACATCCGAGATAGAAGAGCATCCTTCTTCGGTACTCAATTGCCCTCCTGATTCAGGGACAGGAGCACCTGTTTGAAAATTTAAACCGGCATGAATCCCAAAAAACCAATGGGATGTTTCGTATTGAGAATAAATAACATGAAAACTTAAAAAATAAAATAAAACCAGTAAAAGTATTTTTTTCATAAAAAAATTATTAGTAATAAAAACAAATATAAAATATTTATACATTACTAAACAATTTTTTTGACAAAAAGATGCTTATAAATCTCTTTTCTTTAATATGTATAAGGAAAAAAAGTAGAAAATATAAATCCAAATTGCAACAATTACAAAATCTGAGATGTCCAATCCTTGAAATTTATCGATTTTTTCACCTATTTGCTTTCCGATTTGTTTTGCTGCACTCAACCTGGTAAATGGTTGTGGTAATAAATTCTGTAAAGAAGTATATGGAAAAAATGCAGTAATTTTTCCTGCGATTTTATCATCAAAAATTTTCCAGCGAAGCAAACCGTAAATAATTTTTTCAAAAACCATCCAAATAAAGAAAAACCCCAAAGCAAAAGCTGAGCGTTTAAATAAGAATCCCAAAAACAAAACAAAAGAAAAAATGGCAGTAAGCTTTAAAAAAAAAGCCAATAAAAAATATATCTGGGAAAAAACAATTCCCCAACTGGTATAATCTGAATATATTAAGCCCAAAACTAAAGTGATAAGAAAAACAAATAAAGTTGCTAGAAAGGACAAAAAAATACCAAAAACAAATTTGGATTGAACAAATTCTTTTTTAGATAAACCGTCGATGAGATTTTGTTTAATCGTTCGGTAAGAAAATTCATTGGTAATCATAGAGACAATAATAATTGCTAAGAAAAAAGTAAAAAAATCAGCAATATAAGTATTAAAATGCCAGATATAAGGAAAATTAAAAATCCCTTGTTCTGCCAGATGAATTTTGGTATTACCCAAATCAAATTTTATAGAAGCTATTAATGCTATTGAACTTAAAAGAAAAAAATAAGCCACAATCAAAATTTTGCTTAAAGTATGATGTTTTACTTTATACCACTCAATATCAAATAATTGCGTCAATTTTTTCATTTTAATTATTTTTAGTTATCTCCAAAAATTTATCTTCCAGAGCCAATTGTTTTTTAACCAATGATTCCACAAAGATTTCATTTTTAGCTAAAATTTTATTGATTTCGCTTCCGGTTAAATTTTTAGAATATATTTTAATGATATTTTTATCCAAGATTAATTTCTCCACTTCTGGATAGTCCTTAAAAACAGATTTAATCATTTCGGGATTATTATAGGTTAATTCTATCCATGAGCCAAAAATGGACATGTCATGCACTTCTCCTTCCCAGATTTTTTTTCCTTTCTGTAAAACGATAACATGATCACATACTTTTTCTACTTCATCCAATAAATGGGAAGCCAAAATCACGGTAACACCTTGTTTAGAAATTGATTTTATCAATTCCCTGATTTCTCTGATTCCCTGTGGGTCCAAACCATTGGTGGGTTCATCTAGAATTAACAAATCAGGTTGATTTAGCAAAGCAGATGCAATAGCTAATCTTTGTTTCATTCCCAATGAAAAAGTTTTAAACTTATCATTTTTTCGTTCAAACAAATGAACTATTTTCAATACTTTATCGATATTTTCTTTTCCTGTTCTTTTTATTTTACTTACCAACTCTAAATTTTGGGCAGCAGTCATATATGGATAAAAATTAGGACGTTCAATAATTGCTCCTATTTTTTTTAAAGCTTGATAAGTATCTAAATTTCCATCAAACCATTTGACTTTTCCTTGAGTTTTGTTTATAACATTTAATATCATTCCCAGACTTGTGGACTTTCCACTCCCATTAGGCCCTAATAATCCATAAACATTTCCTCTTTTGATTGAAAAATTCAAATGATCAACTGCAATGAGTTTTCCAAAATTTTTAGTCAAATTTCTTACCTCTAGAATTGTTTGCATATGCATAATATTATTATCTAATGAACGAGATACAATCAAAAACGTTACAAAAAAATAAAAAATTATTGAATTCTTTTAATAGCAATAGAAGTAGAAATAAAACTTAAAAACAATAAAGTAATCAGAACTGCTAAAATATTGGTCCAATGAATTTCCACCGGATAAGCCATATTGGTTTGTGGAATCAACAAGAAAGGAGTTTTTGTTTGAATCCAAATAATCATAAGTCCAACTAATAACCCGGCAATACCACTAACTAAAGTCATCAAAATCCCTTGATATAAAAATATTTTTCTGATATCTGTTTGATTAAAACCCAAGATTTTTAAAGTTTCTATATGTTCGGTTTTATCTAATATGATCATGATAATGGTTCCGGTGATATTGAATAATGCCAAAATTAAAATCAATGATAGGATAAAGTAAGTCATCAAATTTTCAGTATTTAACATTTTGAATATCAATGGATTTTGTTCTTGTCTATTCAATACTCTAAATTGTTTCCCCAAATATTTTTTTAATTTGGATTGAATTTCATCAAGATGAGGAAGAGTATCTATTTTTATTTCCACCTGAGAAATCCTTTTTTCCGGTAGTTGCAAAAGTTCCTGAGCCAATTTTAAACCGGTGTAAATATAAAATTTGTCATGATCACTAGATGTTTGATAAACCCCGACAGGAAAAATATATTTCCTATTGAATGCTTTTTCGGGATTTCTGATATATTTTTGTCCGCGTTTTGGAACAATTAGTTGAATTACCTCAGGATTATTGGCATTGGAAACCATTATGGATAGGTCATTTGCTAAACCAACTCCAATTAAAGCTTCGTTTAAACGCGTATCAATATTTTCCCCTATAAAAATTGCCGTATCTAAAGGAATTACTCTAAAAAAAGAACTATCCACACCTTTGATTTTAGCAACCTTTTGTTTGTTATGATAATCGATAAAGACCCGATCCTCCAAAACTTTGGCATATTGAGAAATTCCTTGAATGCTATCCAAATTTTTCTTCAAAGAATTATCAAAATCAAAATATTTGCCTTGCATTGGAATTATTTTTATATCAGGATCGGTTAGTTTCAAAAGACTCAGATTAAAAGTACGAATTCCCGAGAACCCCGAAAGAACAATAATAAAAGCCATGGAAGCAAAAAATACACCTAATGATGCTATAAAAACAATGGCATTAATAGCATTATTATTGCTTTTGGCAAACAAATAACGTTTGGTAAAAAATAATACAGGTTTCACTCTTTTATAGGGTTATCTCCGGATTTTAATTCTTCGTCAATTTTTTCAATATAATCTAATGTATCATCAGCAAAAAATTGCAAATCAGGCATTTTACGTAATTGGTGTCTTACTTTCTGAGCAATTTCATGTTTGATTAATTTTGCGTTTTGGGTAATGGAATCCAAAACGAGTTTCATTTTATTCGTTGGAAAAACACTGATATAAGCTTTGGCCAAATTTAAATCGGGAGTAACTTTTACTTTAGTAACACTGATAATCAAATTTTTAATTCCATTTCTACGAATATCATTTTGTAACACTTCTGCCAAATCTTTTTGTAGCAGTTTAGAAATTCTTTTCTGTCTTTTGGTTTCCATAAATCAATTTTCAATTTTATATACAAAGATATGTATATTTGTTAAATAAAAATCTACCTCTATGCAATTTAAAAATCTGGAACATATCGGTATTGCCGTTAAAGATTTGGACAAAGCAAAAAAACTTTTTGAAAATTTATTTCATACGGCTCCCTATAAAGATGAGATTGTAAAATCCGAAGGAGTTGTTACTACTTTTTTTAAAGTAGGTGATATAAAAATTGAGTTATTATCAGGAATACAATCAAATAATCCAATTGATAAATTTATCCACAAAAAAGGTGAAGGTATCCATCATATAGCTTTTGAAGTTGATGATATTGTTAAAGAATCCGATAGATTAAAAGAAAAGGGATTTATTTTGATAAATGACCAACCCAAATCAGGAGCAGATAATAAGCTGATCAATTTTATTCATCCTAAATCTACCGGAGGAATCCTTATAGAAATATGTCAAGAAAAAAAATAGATATTATTGACTCTGAATTATCAATTTTTATTATATTTGCACCTACAAAAATTTAATTAATAATTTTTCTTTTATAAGGAAATTATTTAATTTTTTTGTATAACATTGGACCCATAGCTCAGTTGGTTAGAGCACCTGACTCATAATCAGGGGGTCGCTGGTTCGAGCCCAGCTGGGTCCACTTTTTATATTTAATTTAATTTATTTTATTACTTTTGTAAGGAATAAATTTATATATTTGTTCCTAGAAGAAATTTAATCCTATGAAAAAATTATTTATTTTACTTTATTTGGTTCCTCTTTTGGGATTTGCTAAAGAAACACCTCCACCACCAGGAGGTCCCCCACCTCCACCAGGTTTACCGATTAATCAATATGAAATAATCTTATTTTTGATTGGTATATTAATGATTTTTATATTTCAAAAGAAAGTTGTTATAAAAAAATAAATTTAAAAAAAAACGGCAAGCTTGCCGTTTTTTTTATTCCATTAACTTTTTCATCAGAAATTTTGTAGAAGGATCATGCGTATTACTGATATTCATTTCCTTTGTTTCACTATAAATTTTTTGGGCAAGTTTTTTCCCCAACTCCACTCCAAATTGATCAAAACTATTGATATCCCAAAAAATTCCTTGCAAAAAAGTGATATGCTCAAAATAAGCTATCAAACTTCCTAAGTATTCCGGTTTGATTTCATCAAATAAAATAGTTGTAGAAGGTCTGTTTCCTTCAAAATTTTTATAATGATTTTCATTTTTTTCACCTTTCATCAGAGCTTCTGCCTGTGCAATCATATTGGAAAGCAACATAAGGTGTTGAGTAGAAAAAGAAGTGTATGTGTTTTTTAGTTCTCCGATAAAATGCACCGGAACTTTTTTGGTGCCTTGATGCAAAAGTTGAAAAAACGAATGCTGAGCATTGGTTCCAATATTTCCCCAAACGATTTGTCCGGTTTGATAATTCACCTTATCACCTTGTTTATCAATAGATTTTCCATTACTTTCCATTAATAATTGCTGTAAAAAATCAGGGAGATATTTCAATTTTTCCGTATATGGAATATAGGTTTCGGTTTCAAACTCGAACAAATTATTATAAATTATTGACAAAATACTCGCAATAAAAGGTATATTTTCTTTAAATTTTGTTTTTCTAAAATGCTCATCTATTTGATAAGCTCCTTTCAATAATTTTTGAAAATTATCAAAACCTATGGCCAAAGGAATGGAAATTCCCGCAGGACTCCACAGCGAAAACCTTCCGCCTACCCAATCCCACATCGGAAAAATATTTTCGGGTGCAATACCGAATTCCACAGCTTTTTCCACCTGTGTGCTGACCGTTACAAAATGTTTGGCAATAAAATTTTTATGATAAATTTTCTGTAAACTCTTGGCATTGGTAAGCGTCTCAATTGTTGAAAAAGATTTGGATACAATAATAAATAATGTGGTTTCAATATCAATCTTTTCCGAAAGCTCATCCAATTGGTTGGGATCAATATTTGATAAATAATGAATGTTCAAATGATTTCGATAAGGTTTTAATGCCCGAACAATCATTTTTGGTCCTAATTCCGAACCGCCGATTCCAATATTTACAATATCCGTAATTTTTTTTCCGGTAAATCCTTTCCATTGTCCGTCAATAACTTTTTTAGTAAATCTTTTTATTTTTTTATTGGTTTGATGTATCAGCGGAATTATATTTTTATTATCAACAATAATCTCAGTAGCGGACTGTGAACGTAAAGCGGTATGTAAAACCGCTCTGTTTTCGGTAAAATTTATTTTTTTTCCTTGAAACATTTCCTCAATAGCTCGGGACAAATCGATCTCCTCTGCTAATGATACAAATAAATCAATCAACTTTTTATCGATATAATTCTTGGAAAAATCAAAATAAATTCCATTGAAGTCAAATGTGGTATAATCCAAACGTTTTTTATCAAAAAATTCAATAAGATTTTTATCTTTTATCGATTGAAAATAATCTTGAATTTGACTCCAAGTTTTTGTTTGTTTAAAATTCATAACCCGAAAAAATTTTTAAATATTGGAAACTCTCTGAATTTTGGCGCCCAATGCATTTAGTTTTTTATCGATGGCTTCATATCCCCTATCAATTTGTTCAATATTATGAATTTTACTGGTTCCTTTGGCAGATAAAGCTGCAATCAAAAGTGAAATTCCCGCTCTGATATCGGGCGAACTCATCACCGTTGCTTTTAACTGACTTTGACGATTAAGTCCGATGACAGTGGCTCTATGCGGATCACACAAAATAATTTGTGCTCCCATATCAATTAATTTATCTACAAAAAATAACCGGCTTTCAAACATTTTTTGATGAATCATAACGGTTCCTTGGGCTTGTGTAGCCGTTACCAAAACTATACTTAACAAATCGGGAGTAAAACCTGGCCAAGGAGCATCTGCAACCGTCAAAATAGAGCCGTCCATAAAATTTTGAATTTGATAATGTTCTTGCTTGGGTATCAAAATATCATCTTCTTTTTTTATCAATTTAATTCCCAATTTTTCAAATACACGCGGAATTTGTCCCAGATTATCCCAACTTGCATTTTTTATGGTAATTTCGGATTTTGTGATAGCCGCCAATCCAATCCAACTCCCGATTTCAATCATATCGGGCAATACACGATGTGATGTTCCTCCTAATTTTTCCACACCTTCAATGGTAAGTAAGTTAGAACCGATACCTGAAATTTTCGCCCCCATTCTATTGAGCATTTTACTCAATTGTTGAATATAAGGTTCACAAGCGGCATTATATATGGTTGTAGTTCCTTCGGCTAGAACCGCCGCCAGAATAATATTGGCAGTTCCGGTAACGGATGCTTCGTCCAAAAGCATATAAGTTCCTTTGAGTTTTTTTGCTTGAATACCAAAAAATTTTTTTTCATCATCAATAATTAGCTGAGCGCCTAATTTTTTGAAACCATCAAAATGTGTATCCAAACGTCTTCTCCCGATTTTGTCTCCGCCGGGTTTGCTCATATACGCACTACCAAAACGAGCCAATAAAGGTCCCATAATCATAATAGAACCTCTGAGTGAGGAACCCTTTTTTTTAAATTCATCAGATTTTAAATAGTCTAAATTCAAATCATCCGCTTGGAAAATATAAGTTCCTTTTTCTTTTTTACGTATCTTAACTCCAAGATTTCTCAAAATATCAATCAACCGATTTACATCGATAATATCAGGGATATTGGATATTTCAACTTCTTGATTCGTGAGCAATACAGCACTTATCACTTGCAGCGCTTC
>JALSTJ010000237.1 GCA_026983815.1 Flavobacteriales bacterium | reverse complement strand
ACCTCAGGTAATTCTTTTGTTCCAATTCTTTCTTGAATTTCAGCGGCTTTCATGGTAGAAACCGCAACAGGCGTTTGTCTGTCTTTTGCAATATCAGCTACACCAACAATTACTACTTCGTTTAATGATTGAGAATCGGCTTGTAAAGTGATTTTTCCCAAATCTTTGGTTTGTCCATCAGAAATGGTTACAGGGATTTCTTTAGGATTGTATCCCAAGTAAACAATTTTGATTTTTTGATTTCCAGCCGGCACTTCCAAATTAAAATTACCGTCAAAATCAGTGGATGTTCCTTTGTCAGTACCAACAACTACAATGTTGGCTCCGGGTAAAGGTTCGTTTGTATTTGAATCAATGATTGTTCCTTTTACAGAACCTTGAGCAAATACAGTATTAGCCATTAAGCTCACAATAGCTAATAACATTAATTTTTTGAGTGTTCTCATGTCTAAGTTTTCTTTTTTAGTTTGACAAAGCAAATTTAACTTTTTTTTTTGGTTTATAAAAGTCTTATTATTAATTTTTTACAAAAGGTTTTTCTGTATAACAGTTTAAATACCAATAATTTACTTAAATTAATGAAAAAAGACGAACTTTTGTTCGCCTTTTAAAAGATAAAAATGTATGAAATAATTTTAAATTGTTATTCTATAAAAATGACAATTCCTAATTGGGTTTTTAGTAACCAATCATTATATAAATTTTCGGCCAAATCAGGATTGGGTGTTAACCCATCTATATCATCTTTTAAGAAGTACATCCAGTCACTTTTTATATTAAACAATAACTTATCGGAAAATCGGTATCTGATGCCGGTTTCAATATGAAATCCTATGGCTGTTCTACTACCATTATGTATTGCACCTAAATATGGAGTGGGAAGTATGGAAGGAGTTTTTTCAAAATTTCCCAAACTTGATTCCAATTCCACATTATATAAAAAACCATAAACGCCTCCTCCTACATAAGGATCAAATTTTGTAAAGAAAGAAGAAGAAAAGAAATTAAAAGATCTAAGGTCAGAAATATGATATTCCATATTTAATCCCAAATCAAAATAATAAAATTGTCCGGTTATGGCTTCCACTTTGACAATATTGGGGTTGTTATGAGGATTTGGATAATTTTTGTGAGCCAATCCTGAATATCCCAAATCAAAAGCCAGGTTATATTTCAAATGCTTTCCAAGGTAGGTTCTGGAATAATCATATGGATCATTAAAGTTAATATAAGCTTTACCGCCGGCAGTTGCTCCTGAACTTCCCAAAGTAGTATCAAATCGATTTCTTATGCCAAAATCCCCTTGAACATTAAGATATCCTATTGAGGCTTCATATTCATCTATTACTTTATATCCGGAGAATAATTGAGCATTAAGATTATAAAAAATGATTAAAATAAATAAAACTAAAAATTTTTTCATAATGGAACAAGGTATTTTAATTCTCAAAAATAAACTTTTTTTTATTAGACACAAAATATTTCATATAAAATCTTTTTTCTATTTTTACAAAAAAATAAATTTGAAAGATTATTTTGATAAATATCAACGTACCCGACTGATAAAGACCAATATTTCGGTGGTTTTAAGTATTACTATTGTTTTGTTTTTGCTGGGGATTCTAGGTTTTTTTGTATTGAATTCCAAAAAAATAACCAATCATTTCAAGGAAAAGGTGATTATAACCATCTTTTTTAAAGATAAAGCCAAACTTGCGGATATAAAAAAATTTGAGAAAACCATAAAACTAAATAAAGAAGTTAAAATGGTAAAATTTATTTCAAAAAAGCAAGCTGCTGAAGGTTTAAAAAAGGATTTGGGAGAAGATTTTGTCAGCTTTTTAGGTTATAATCCATTGCAAAATAACTTGGAAGTGAATTTAAACGGGATGTATGTCAATGAGGAAAAAATGGATGAATTGGCAAAAAAATGGAAAAAAAATCCTACGGTTTC
Source organism: Flavobacteriales bacterium (assembly GCA_026983815.1). GTDB lineage: Bacteria > Bacteroidota > Bacteroidia > Flavobacteriales > Flavobacteriaceae > JALSPZ01. Next base: position 8,747 of record JALSTJ010000237.1, on the reverse strand, counting down.
CGATGTGAGTTATCAATATTATAAACCGTTAATTAAAATCCTCAATCAAAATGTGAAAAAAATGAGTTTTTGGATAGGCATCATCAGTTTATTTTTTCTATTGCTTATTTTCTTTTTAATCAACAGTGCCATCCGTCTTTCTATATATGGTAAACGTTTTTCCATTCGCACGATGCAAATGGTGGGAGCAACCAAAAATTTTATCAGAAAACCTTTTTTAAAAAAAGCTTTTATTTTGGGTTTAATTGGAGCAACTCTATCAAGTTTATTGATTTTGGGTTTATTGTATTTTCTTGATAATTATTTTCCTGATTTTCATTTTTTAAAAGATTATAAATTAATGATTATTTTAATTGGGTTTATCTATCTGATAGGAAGTGGTATAACTTTATTGAGTACTTTATTGGCAACCAATCATTTTTTAAAAATCAAATCTGAACAAATACATTTTTAATATTATGGCAAAGAAAAAAAATCAAAAAATACCTGAAAAGAAAATCCTGTTTGGTAAACGTAATTATATGTTTATGGGAATAGGTTTATTTTTTATTTTTATTGGATTTATATTAATGTCGGGAGGGGGGAGTAAAGATCCGAATGTTTGGAATGATGCAATTTTCAACTTTAGACGCATTCGTTTGGCCCCTATGCTTATTCTGGCAGGTTTTGCTATTGAAATTTATGCCATTCTTGTCAATCCGGATAAAGAAAGTAATGATGAATGAGTTTCAAGCAATTATTCTTTCTATAATTGAAGGAATTACAGAGTTTTTGCCGGTTTCCTCAACAGGTCATATGATTGTAGCTTCTTCATTGATGGGAATTGCTCAAGAGGATTTTACCAAATTATTTACCATTGTTATTCAATTGGGGACTATACTTTCCGTAGTAGTGTTGTATTGGAAAAGATTTTTGCAGTCTTGGGATTTTTACAAGAAACTATTTGTCGCTTTTTTGCCGGCGGTTTTTTTGGGACTGTTATTAAATAACCTGATAGATAGTTTACTGGAAAATCCGTTGGTTGTTGCTATCATGTTGATTTTGGGAGGATTGGTTTTTCTTAAAGTAGATGTTTGGTTTAAGGATAATCATGAAAAAGAAATTACATATAAAAAGGCATTGAAAATCGGCTTTTTTCAAACCTTGGCGATGATACCGGGTGTTTCCAGAAGTGGTGCTACTATAATTGGAGGTATGGTGGAAAAGTTAGATAGAAAAACAGCAACGGAATTTTCTTTTTTCTTGGCAGTTCCTACCATGTTGGGCGCAACAGTCAAGAAGTTGTGGGATTATTATCAATCGGGATTCCGATTGGATCACCATCAGATGCAACTTTTGATTTTGGGGAATATTATTGGATTTGTTGTGGCACTAATTGCCATAAAAGCTTTTATAAATTATATTACAAGAAAAGGTTTTAAAATTTTCGGTTATTATCGTATTTTTATCGGAATAGGGATTTTGGTCATCCATTTTTTTATCAAACCTCTAATTATTTTTTAAATGACTTTGGAAGAATTAAAATCCGGAAAAATGCTCTTGATGGATAAACCTTTGAATTGGACTTCTTTTGATGTAGTCAATAAAATCCGTTATTCAATTTTAAAAAAATACAATCTGAAAAAATTCAAAGTTGGACACGCCGGCACTCTGGATCCATTAGCAACCGGTTTGTTGATTATTTGTTTGGGAAAAGCCACTAAATCCATTGAGGAATATCAAGCATTGGAAAAGGAATATACGGGGATTATCACATTGGGTGCAACCACTCCTTCTTATGATTTGGAAACCGAAATCGATCAAAATTTTCCTACCAATCATGTAACCGAGGATTTGATTTATAAGACCGCCCAAGCATTTATTGGAAAATCTTGGCAATCTCCACCTATTTATTCGGCGATAAAGAAAAATGGAAAAAAATTGTATGAACATGCTCGTAAAGGAGAACATGTTGAGATAAAAAAACGTCCTATAGAAATTTTTGAATTTGAAATAAAGCAAATAAATTTGCCCAAAGTATCATTTCGAGCAAAAGTTAGCAAAGGAACTTACATTCGATCACTAGCATATGATTTTGGAAAAAAACTTGATAGTGGTGGATATCTTTCGGAATTAAGACGAACTAAAATAGGAAATTTTGACGTTAATAATGCTATACAAATAAGAGATTGGCTGGATGAAATCGAAAAGTATTAAATTAACACATCTTGAAAAAGCATTGATTGTCAGTTTATTAATAGAGTTGATAATCTTTGTTTTATTGTTTCATATTGGATTTAAGGAACCTCCGGTTGAACCTACTTATTCTGTAAATTTTGTTGATGATGATTTTGATTTTGAAGAATTAAAGCCGCAAGAAGATATCAAAATTCCTGATATAAAAGATGCATTAAAAAATAATATCGGCACTAATAGGGCTTCCAATATGCTTCAGGAAGACAAAAGTTTTGAAGAGTTTAGAAAAGATCAGGAAGAAAAAATAAAAACTTTTGAACAAAAGCGGCAGGAGATGTTAAAAATTAAATCCGGGGATCAAAATGAAGAAAAACCTAAAAAAGACAATAATAATAAAAAAGAAACCCGTTTTACCGGAAGGAGTAATATTGAATATTTTATCAAAAACCGTCGGGATATTTTTATTGCCAATCCACTATATACATGTCCTGACGATATGAAAGGTTTGGTAGTTTTGGATATTGAAGTGGACAGAGAAGGTAATGTGGTTAGTGCTAAATATAATAAAAAGAAATCTACAGCCACTTATGAATGCTTGATTGACACGGCTATAGCGGCGGCTTATGAAAGTTATTTTAATTCGGATAGCACTGCACCGAAATTTCAAAAGGGTATAATTACTTATAATTTTTACTAAAACAAGGTTTGAATTCCATTATTATCACCTTCAAAACCTTTGTCTCTATTTAAATTTTTGGATTTTGCTGCTTGAACAGCGAGTTTATCACACAATTCATTTTCCGGATGTTTATTATGCCCTTTGATCCAATGAATCGTATAATCCAAATTCTTGGAAACTCTGAGAAATTCTTTCCACAAATCGGGATTTTTAGTTTTTCTGAATCTTTCGGAAACCCACTTGTTCAACCATCCTTTATTAATTGCATCCACTACATATTTTGAATCGGAATAGATTTCTATCGGGATATTATTATCTTTAATTTTTTTCAAAGCATCAATAACAGCAAGGAGCTCCATGCGATTATTGGTGGTTTTTTTAAAACCTTTTGAAAATTTTTTTTCCAAACTACCATCGGATGTTTTCATAACAATTCCATATCCGCCCGGACCCGGGTTTCCTAAGGATGAACCATCTGTATAAATTAATATTTTTTGGTTGTTTTTTGACATTTTTAATAAGAACGGGGCATGTCTTGGTCTACAATGATAATAAAATCAGCTTTATTCAGATGTTTTGGGTTTAATTTTTTCAATTGTTCCTGTGTTTCCACATCAATGGTCATAATTTTTAATTTGGGATTTTTTTGTTTGATATACCATACAATTCCTTGTTTATTATTTGAATGGTAACTTCCATTGAAATGAATAAAAATATTTCCTTTTTGATAATTTTTCAAAATATTATATGCCATAGTTGCATCTTTGACGGCTTGAGCTTTGGGCATATTTTTTTGCATTTTTTTTGGCATATATTTCACATGTTCCATTTTGATCATGGCAACATAGGAAGTTAAAGTGGAATCATATTTTATGGGAAGTGGGGCTATCCATGCTTTTTCCTTGTTGCTAATCGTATCTAAGGCTTTAAATCCACCATGAAAAACTCTGGAAGCATATCGACGGGGAATATTGGTTGCCACAAAACGGATGTTCTTTTCTTTAGCAAAATCCAAAAGTGGTTTGTAATCGGTTTTGAAATTGGGCCATAATCTCGCTTCCTTTTTCAATTTTTTATAAGTTATTTTTCCTTTCAAATAATCTGTATAAGCTTGTGCATTATCGGTTTCCAGCATTTCTGCTCCCATAATGATATTTCCTTTGGTTTTTTTATATAAATCTTTGGTCAATTTAATTTCAAACCAATGAGCAATCGGGTTGTCATGTTCTTCTCCAAAGAAAACAATATCTGCTTGTGCAGCTTTTTTAAGAAGTTTTTTGTAGGAAGTCTTATGACCGTTGGCTTTAAAAATTTTGAAATTTACCGCTTTTTGCGCTTGCACATGATGTATAAGTGTCCAGAATAAAATTATAACAACATACAATTTTCTTTTCATATTATTTATTTTTCTTTAATTTTCAATCTTCCACTAATTTGGTTTATTCTTACATTTTTGAAATCCAAACTTGAATCAAATCCGGTTCCCGAAATCATTTCATCATTTTGTTTGAGAATGGTTTTATCTTCACCAAAGATATGATTATTTTTTTCATCCCAAAAAAGATGATTGGTTTTCAAAGAAGCTCCTTTGTCGTCATGAATGATTACATTTCCGATGAGTTCCATCAGGGAAGGATTTTTGTAAATATATGCTTTGTCAGCGGTGATGGTAGTAATATCTCCGTTTTTATTTGTAAGAACAACTCTAAAAGTTTTGGGAAAATATTGAAACTTGAAACGTTCTTTATTGCTAAAATCTTGCATCAGTGGTGCAGTAAGTTCCAAAACGCTTTCTCCATTGAGTGTGTAATTGAGTTTAAAATTTATTGTTTCCGATTGGGGAATATCTGCGTTTTCGGGATATAAACGCGATGTTTTTAGTTCATCATTGGAACAGGAAAAAAAAAGCATTGCCATTGAAAATACAACGGCAATGCTTGTATGCATGTGTTTGTTCCGGAACATAAAAACTATTTTATTGTAGGGACTTTAACGCTTTGTCCAATCCAACAATTCAATTGGATAGTTTTTCCGGCTTTTCCTTCAATGAAAATTTGAGATTTTGTAGGAGCTTTACTTCTATAATTTGCCGCAACTTTTCTTGCATGTTTGGCAAGTGCGGGATCAACTGCTGCAGCTTTGTCAGCCATTTGAGCTGCTAACCAATAGGTTGCTAATTTGTTGAAGGTTGTTTTGCCACAACTATTGGCACTACTGGCATATAAATTGGCAATCAGAAGATAAGCAGAACCCATTGAAGGTTTATATTTCAAAGCAGAATATGCATAAGAACGGGCTTGAGCTTTTGCTCCTTTTTTCTTGGCTATTTTTGCCAATAGATAATAAGCTTTTGCTTTTTCATAAGCATCCGAAGTTAAGCTAACTGCTTTTTTTAAATAATTTTCAGCGGTAGATAATTTACCTTTTTTCTTATTTAATATTCCCAAATAATAAGCCGAACTGTAAGAAGGTTCAATTTTGTCCAATTGCGTAACCAATTTGGCAAAAATAGGATCATTTGAACAATCTTTTTTACTTAAGTTTCTAGCAGCTTTTTTTAGCCATGCTGTATCATTTTTATTAGCTTCAAATTTCTTTTTATATAAAGGAACCAAGTGTCCACAATCTCCCAATTCACCTAGAATTTTATCCATGTTTTTAGAAACTACTGTGTAAACAGGAATATTTGTTTTAACAGCTTTAAGCTTTCTCTTTTCTGATTTTAGAAGTTCTCCTTTTTCTTCTTTTTGTTGTAAGTTTTCCATAGTTTTAGTATATTTTACTATGGCTTTATTCATGGCATCTTGAACTTCATCATAGGTTTTGATCAAATCTTCAAAACTGATTTTATTGTTTTTATACATATATACTGCACTTTTGAAGTAAGCGTATAAAGCTTTAGGGTTGGTAAATAGATTACGTCCTTTGGTAAATCCTTTGTTGAATATTTTATATAATTCTTCTTTAGAAGCTTTTTTAGAATCCAACATTAGCAAGCCCTTATCTTGATAAATCTTTCCAATGTATTTTGTATTAGGAAAGTTTTTTTCCCAATTGTTGTATATTTCTATCAATTTATTATAATATTTCTCTGCACTAGCTTGATCTTTGCTTTTTAAGGCTTTCTTGTAGAAATATTTATAAATTTTGGAACCATCGGTATAAACGGCTTCGCTTTGTTTGGGACAACTTGTATAAACTTTTTCCCAATAGGGTAAAGCTTCGCGGTATTTTCCTGATTTTGCATAATCATGTTCTAAGCTTAAGTTTACATCACAAGGTTTGGTTTCCTGTGCTTTTAATCCAACTGAGCTTAAGAATAAAATTCCGAATAAAATGTAAATCCTTTTCATAATATTTAATGTATTAATTGATTTTTCTTTTGATAAACCATCGATCATTTAATGATAAACTGATATGTAAATTAAAATAATTTTCTTGAACCAAATTATTTGTTTTATATCCCCTTCTACCAAGTTCCATTCCTAAGTTTAAATTGGAAATCGATTTCAATCCCGGTAAATCTATTCCAAAAGTTATGCCAAAATCCTGAATATCTTTTCCATATATATTTAATCCGGTAGCTTTATAAAAAGCCCCCGCTTTATAAGTTACTCGTTTCCAATAACTTGTAATGGAATTGTATTCGGGTTTGTAAAGCCCACCAAGTTTGAATGAATAGCTGTTTTTATATGAAACAAAAGAAGGATCATAAAACGGATTGTTGAAATCTTTCATATTCTCATAAGAAAACTCCGTTCCCAAAAACCATTTGTTCCTTTCTCCATAACCCAATCCGAATGTTGTCAATGAAGGAAGATTGATTTGCGCATCTGCATCGGGCTTTTTATCTTCAGATACAGGATATTCTCCATTTTGCACAATTCTTATTAAACGGATATTTCCATAAAAATGAGTTTGTAATTGGGTTTGAAGTCTGTGATTAAGATTGATTTTGATATATTTTCTTTTCTTAAAATTCTTTTGAAAGTTCAAAGATAATTTAAATGTTTGTCCTTTGAAATCTTCATAATTATTATCTCTGGTATAAGTTGAACTGTTATTGGGAACCCAAATATAATCATGTTGTAAAAAACCAAAATGATATTGATATTCAATTCCTGCAGAAAACTCGGAAGTAATTTTATATGCTCCTGTCAAAAACAAACGAGACAAACCGCCGGCGCCTTGAAAACTATAGACTCCTTCAGCTTTTTTGGTATAAATATTATATTTTGATGAAGTTTCCGGTAAAATTCCAAAACCAATGCCTATTTTTTTTCCAATGGGAAATCCTAATGCAAAATAATTGACATGATGGGTTGAAGTCCAAACTTTAGCTTGATAGTCCTCTTGGTTTATAAATGCATTTTTAATGCCTAAAGTCAAATTGACATATTTCAATTGTGCCAAAGATGCCGGATTGTTTATAAAATAATGAAGACTGTCGGTATAAATGGAAGTATGTCCCATGGCAATGCTTCCGGCGGTCCCATCAAAAGAAGTATCGCCCAAGCCAAAAAAAGAATAGGGTGAAGGTGAACCGTCTTGAGCAAATATTACACGGGAAGACACCAAAAATATAATGATTAAAACTCTGATTTTTAATTTCATAAATTATTTGTTCAAATTTAGTATATAATTCATTCCTTCCAATAAAAGGAATTTTGAATTGACAAATATCTTATTTTTTATGTATCTATCCAAAACTTTTTGGCTTCCACCTGTTAAAAAAACCGTTAAATTTTTGTATTTTAAGTTATATTTAACAATAAAACCTTCAATTTCATTGATAATTCCATATAAAACTCCTGAAATTATGGAATCATTTGTGCTTGAACCTATCAATTCAATATTTTCTATTTTTGATGCTTGTAATAAAGGTAATTTATCAGTATAACTGTGTAAACTTTTGAACCTCAAATTGATACCGGGTGAAATTGCTCCGCCGTGATAAATATTATTTTCATCAATAAAATCATAAGTTATGCATGTGCCGGCATCAATTATCAATTTATTACCTTGAGGTTGCCGGAATATAGCTCCCGAAACCAAAGCAATTCTGTCTGCTCCCAAAGTTTGGGAAGTTTGATACCGGTTTTCAAAAGGTAATTTTAAATGTGTATTGAGATAGAAAAAATTTATGTTATTTTGTTCAAATAATTTCTCCAATCCTTCTATTCTTTTTCCAACTTCCGATATCAAAGCATTTTTGGGATGATTTTTTTGAATCAAGAATTTTATTTCGCGAATAGCTTTTTCGTGAGTAAAACTAAGACTTTCAATTATCTGATTTTTATGATCAAAAATTGCTGATTTGACTCGTGTATTCCCAATATCTATAACTAAATTCATCAATCTTTATTATCTTGCAGTTTTAAAAAAATGAGATGAGCAAAGTTACAGGATTTTCCAAACTTACCAAACAACAAAAGATTAACTGGTTGATAGAACACTATTTTAAAAAGGATGTATCAGCTGCAGAAATTTTATCAAAATATTGGAATTCCGACCTAGAATTGCAAAAATTGCATGATGGTTTCATAGAAAATGCTATCAGTAACTTTTATCTTCCCTATGCGGTTTCACCCAATTTTTTGATTGATGGGGAATATTATACCATTCCTATGGTAACTGAAGAAAGTTCTGTAATTGCTGCATCATCAAAAGCAGCAAAATTCTGGTCGGAGCGTGGAGGTTTTAAAACCCAAATCCTAGGGACAATCAAAACAGGTCATATCCATTTTATATACCAAGGAAATCCGATGAAGATTGAAGAATTTTTTTATACCCACAAGAAATATTTTCTCAATGCCATTGAACCTTTACAAGAAAATATGAAAAAAAGAGGTGGTGGAATTCTTTCTGTGGATATTAAAAATCAAACTCACAA
>JALSTJ010000236.1 GCA_026983815.1 Flavobacteriales bacterium | reverse complement strand
GCTTTCATATATTTAGACATCAAATCGTTGATTTCCGTATGAATTTCATCAGCGGGTTTGGAAACCTTCTCGTCTATCCATTTTTGCTGTGCATTCAATATTTTGTATGCCGGATCTTTTTCCAAAGCTTTCTTAAAGTCTTCAAATTTCTCGTGAGCATAAAGTTGTTTAATTTTTTCCGCACTTGTCAAATTGGAATTTGAATAAATTTCATCTGCCAATTGTTCTGCGGTTTTTCCTTGCAATGCTTGTTTAAGTTCCGGGCTAATAAACTTACTATCAATGTGTTTTACATAGAAATCAATCAATTTGGCAAAAATTTCTTTATCCGTTGCTTGGTCATAATCTTTGATGACATTATTTAATAAATAATCTTTATAACGATCTTTAATCATTTTATAAAACATATCTCCACCTCTGCTTTCGGCTTGTTTTACTAACATTCCGGAGATTAAAGAAACCAATGGCAAATCTATATTTCTACCGAAAATTTCCGAATTATAATCTTCAACCACTACATAAGGTTCCAATTTTGCATACAATTCTTTCAAACGAGGCAAAATATTTCCGTATTTGGCTTTAAGTTCCGGATTGGCATTGATTTTTTCGGTAAAATCTTTTTCAAAAGCTTCTTTGGCACCAACGGCATTGAATTTTTTCAAACCTTGGCTCTCTCCTATCCAAAATTTCCAATAATTGGCAATTTGAGCGTGTTTGGAAGCCAATTTCAATTTAACGGCTTTGTCCTTATTCATATGTTTATCCATTACCGCCAACGAAATTTCACGAACGGCTACACGAGCCGGATCTCGTAAATCTTGCAATTGTTTTACGGCATACGAAGTAAGATATTCGGTTGTTCTGCCCGGAAATCCCAAAATAATGGTAAAATCTTCGGGTTTTAAGTCTTCCAAAGAAATTTTTAAGAACTTTTTCGGCTTATAAGGTTTGTTATCGGGTGAATACATCGCCGGTTGATTATTCGCACCTGCATAAACACGAAAGATAGAAAAATCGGCGGTATGGCGTGGCCATTCCCAATTGTCCGTATCGCCACCGAATTTTCCCAAACTTGCCGGAGGTGTTCCTACCAAACGAACATCATAATAAGTTGTTTTTTTGGTCATAAAATACTTATTTCCTTTGAAATACGGCTTGATATCAAAGGTATGAAACTGATCTTGGGGTGTCGATTGACGGATTTTATTGATATTTTTATCAATAGTCGATTGACGTTCTTTGGCAGACATATTATCGGTAACGCCGGCTAAAACTTTATCGGTAACATCAATTATATCATCGATAAAAGTAACGGTTAAACCTTCTGCGGGTAATTCTTCTGCATAGGAATTTGCCCAAAAACCATCTTCCAAATAATTGTGTTCAAGTGTAGAAAGTTTTTGAATGGCTTCGTAGCCGCAATGGTGATTGGTAAAAACCAAACCTTTGTCGGACATAATTTCCGACGTACATCCGTTGCCAAAAATAGCTACTGCATCTTTAATACTGGGTTTTTCGTTGCTCCAAATATCTTCGGCAGACATTTTCATACCCATATTTTGCATATCGCCTTCCACTTCTTTAATGGTATTAGGCATCCACATCCCTCCTTCTCCTTTTTGTGCAAAAACACCTGTAAAAAGGAAAAGAGCAAATAATAAACTTAATTTTTTCATTTTTTTTAAAATATTTTTAATTGTCGGTTTCAAAATTACGAAAAAATATCAAAAGACATTTGAGCTTAACAATTTTTTGGGAAAGTGATTTAATTTTGATATGGGCGTGTCCCTTCCTTATGCCTCCGCATAAATCCACGGGTCGTGTTTTCCGCTTATAGTCCCACCCCAAAAACACACAAAAAACAAAACAAGCAAAAGGAGCTTCTCTGGTCGCTCTTTTGCTTGTGTTTTTGTAGTGTTTTTCGTTGCGGGAGCTATCGCTCCAACCACTCACGCGAGGCAAAATAGTAGCTGCATTCATTCTCTCTCAAACCTCAACAAAAAAGCATATTCCCCTTGCTCTGTCTTTCAAGGACCTAAAGCATTTTCTGATACCTTTCTGTATTACTTTCAGTTGTGTATTAAATTGGTAATAAAATTTACTTTTTTATAATTTTAAAAACTCCTTTTTTAGTTTTAGTTTGAACTTTAATAAAATAAATACCATTCTTTAAAAAACCGATATTTAGTTTGTTATGAATGGGAAAAGTATTAAGTTGATAAACCTTTTTACCTGTAAAATCATAGATTTCCAGATGCTCAACTTTTAATGAGCTTTCCCAATACAAATATTCT
>JALSTJ010000235.1 GCA_026983815.1 Flavobacteriales bacterium | reverse complement strand
TAAGCAAAGTTTTTATTCCTCCTATGATATCTCCTATATAACTCATCTTAATTTTTTTATAAAATCAAACCAAAATAAACAAAAACAGCCATGATGATAATGTTCAACAAGCCGATGGGTAATAAATATTTCCATTCCAAAGTCAAAAGTTGATCGATTCGCAAACGTGGAAAAGTCCAACGGAACCACATCAACAAGAAAATCATTAAAAAGACTTTCAAAAAGAACCAGAAAAGTCCCCAAGCCCATTCGGGACCTAAACCGTCCGTTATTCCGAAGGGTGCCAGCCAACCGCCGAAAAACAGGGTTACACCAACCGCCGAAATGATAAACATATTGATAAATTCCGCCAAGAAAAACCAAGCGAAGCCCATTCCGGAATATTCCGTATGGTATCCTGCGCCCAATTCGGCTTCGCCTTCGGGTAAATCAAAAGGTGTACGGTTGGATTCTGCTGTTCCTGCAATGACAAAAATGATAAAAGCAATCAATGCGGGAATATGACCTTTGAGTAAGAAAATCATATCGCGTTGTTGTTCAACGATGCCTGTCATACTCAAAGTGCCTGCCATTAGAACTATTGTTAAAATTGCCAATCCCGACGAAAGCTCATAACTGATCATTTGCAAACCGCTACGCATTCCTCCAATCATAGAATATTTATTGTTACTTCCCCAACCTCCGAGTAAAATACTCAATACTCCGACAGATGAGATAGCAGAGATAAAAAACACCCCGATATTCACATCAAATGCAACCAAACCTTTGGAAAAAGGTATGGCAGAAAGCGCCATAAGCGAAGCTATAATCACAATATAATAAGCTGAATGATAAAGTAAATTATCTTTTCTATCGGTGCCAAACAATTCTTTGGTAAGTAGTTTCAAAGCATCGGCAATAGTTTGCAAAAGACCCCAAGGTCCTACTCTATTGGGACCTAAACGCAATTGAAAAAAAGCGGCAACACGTCTTTCCAAATACACCAATAATAAACCGGCTACCGAAAAAAATGTCATGTAAATCAAAGCAATGATCACATAACCTAAAATTTTTCCACCAAATCCCCATCCCAGGGTATTGGAAAAATAATTGATTAAATCGGCAAAATAATTTATATGTGTCAAAATCATAATCTAAAAATTTTTATCTGTCAATATCGGGAACTACAAAATCCAAAGTGGACATAATAGCTACCAAATCGGCAATCAAATGTCCTTTTCCCATTTCGATTAATGCATTTAAGTTTGAAAATCCGGGGGAACGGAATTTAACACGATAAGGATTTTTCTTTCCGTCACTCACGATATAAACACCCAAATCGCCGCGTGCAGTTTCCACACGTTGTAAAAATTCTCCTTTGGGTAATTTAATCAACGCTTTGGTTTTTGCTTGAATTCCGTCATCGGGAATATTATCTATCAACTGTTCGATGATATTCAATGATTCGAGCATTTCGTCCATACGAACTTTGTAACGCGCCAAATTATCTCCTTCGGTATAAATAATTTCTTTAAAATCTACCTTATCCAAAGCACTGTAAGGTTTGATTTTTCTGATATCGCTATGCACTCCCGAGCCACGGGCAACAGGACCGCTTGCGCCTAATGAAATGGCATCTTCTTTGGAAAGATATCCTACGCCTTTCATCCGTTTTTGAAAGATGACGTTACCTGTCAAAAGTTCATCATATTTTGGAATAACCCTACGAAGGTGCGGAATAAATTCTTTTACACGTTTTTGAAAATTGGGATGCAAATCAAACATCACACCTCCGGGCGTACTGTAACTCATCGTCAAACGAGCGCCACAAGTTTCTTCCATAATATCATTGATCATTTCCCTGTCTCGGAAGGCATACATAAAGGTTGTCAATGCACCGACATCCATTCCCATTACTCCCCACCATAGTAAATGGGAAGCAATACGTGTAAGTTCGCCCATAATGGTTCGGATAACTTTTACCCTTTCCGGCACTTCTATTTCCAATGCTTGTTCAATTGCCAAAGCAACAGCTTCGTTATTGATATGTGCCGAAAGATAATCCATTCTATCCGTCAGATGTATGATTTGTTTATATCCTTCGTATTCACATTGTTTTTCAATGGAACGATGGATATATCCCAAATCGGGTTCAATATTTTTCACCACTTCTCCGTCCAAAGTCAGGATTAATCGTAAAACTCCATGGGTTGCCGGATGTTGCGGTCCCATATTCAAGAAATATTCTTGGGACTTTAAGTCGGCTGTATTTAGTGTTACTTGTTCCATATTATCTTATAATCATTTTTGAAGGATCCATCCA
>JALSTJ010000234.1 GCA_026983815.1 Flavobacteriales bacterium | reverse complement strand
AACTTCATCGGGGAAGGATGCCAAATTTTTTTGATGAAAATAATCAATTTCTTCTTTGACATTAATAACGGAAGGCAAAACGGGATAAATAATTTTTTTATTGTGTTTGATGTGTCTATCCAAAACATCATAAACATCAAAAACTTGAAATAATCCCGGGCTACCGAAAATAACGGCGATTGCGTCAATTTCGTCAAATTTTTCCGCATAATTCAAAATGGTATCCAATTGTTCTGCGGTGCCCGTGGCCAAAAAATCGATGGGATTATCAACAGACGAGCCGGGATATAATTTTTGTAAAAGTTCGTTTTTCAAAGGATGATTTAATTCGGGAACATTCATTCCGTTTTTTTCCAAAATATCCGTAAGCATCACTCCCGGACCGCCGGCGTGTGTAACAATGAGCATATTTTTTCCATGGGGAATTCCGTATTTTAGAACGATAGCTGTTTGTATCATTTCGTTTCTACCTGAAACACGTATGATACCGGCTTTGTCAAAAAGTGCTTGAACTGCTGTATCGGGCGTTGCCAAGGCACCTGTATGTGAGCCGGCAGCTCTTTGTCCCGATTGTGAACTCCCTGATTTGATTGCAACTATTTTAGCTCCTTTTTTACTCAAAGAATGTGCGTGTTTATAAAATTTTACAGGATTTTTGATATGTTCAATATACAGCAGTTTAATCCTTGGAGAATCGGTAGTAAAATTATGATCCAAATATTCCAAAACTTCTTCCACTCCGATTTGTGCCGAATTTCCAACTGTCCAAACACTGTTAAAACCTAATCCTTGTTGCATAGCGGCTTCCATAATAAAAACAGCAGTAGCTCCCGATCCTGAAATTAAATCCACACCGTTTTTGTCCAATTTTGGAACGGGACTTGTAAAAACACCGGCATAATTTGTATTGATTAATCCTATATTGTTCGGTCCCAACAAACTGCCGTTGTATTTCTCAATTTGTTTGACAATTCGTTGCTCCAATGCTTTTCCGGTAGCGCCGGTATCGCTAAATCCGGCCGAAATAATAATAAATGCTTGCGTGTTTTTTTCTTCCGTTAAAATTTTTACGGTTTCCTCTACATATTTTGCCGAGATGGCTATAATGGCTAAGTCTATATTTTCGGGAAGCAGAGATACATTATTATATACATCAAAATTTTTTATTTTGTCTTTTTTGGGATTTACAATGTATATTTTCCCTTGATACTTATGGTTTACAAGATTTTCAATGATTTTTCCACCCGGCGACGACGGATTGTCAGAACCGCCAATTACCGCAATGGATTTTGGATGAATGAGTTTGGGATTTATCATTTGGTCAAAAAAATTGATGTTTAATTGCTTAAAGATGCAAAATTTATTGTAAATTTATAAGGAAATTAATCAGTATTTTGATTTAAAATTAAAACTTATGCCATATTTTTCAACAACGGTTCAACATATACGATCATCGGAAATAAGAGATTTAATGAAATTAGCCACCCGCCCCGATATTATATCTTTTGCCGGGGGAATGCCTAATAACGATTTGTTTCCGGTCAAAGAAATTGATGAAATTTTTTTAACATTAGACCCTCAAAAGAAAAAAACGGCTTTTCAATACGGACCAACATCGGGATATCCGCCTTTGCTTGACACCTTGAATGAATATTTAAGGACAAAAGGATTGCCCGTAGATACACATAAACTGATGATTACCACAGGTTCTCTACAAGCTATTAATATTTTGGGTATGGAATTTATCGATCCGGGAGATACGGTTCTGACCGAAAATCCCAGTTTTATCGGGGGATTGGCTGTTTTTAAAGCTTTTCAAGCCGATATCAAGGGAATTCCGTTGATGCACGATGGGTTGGATTTGGAAGAATTGGAATGGGCAATTGAAAAATATCAACCGAAACTATTATATATTATACCCAATTTTCATAATCCTGCCGGCATTATATATTCCGAGGAAAAACGAAGGAAAATTTTGGAAATTTTAGATGGAAAAAATATTGTTTTATTAGAAGACGATGCTTATAATGAGTTGTATTTTAATGAAGAAGCAAAAAAATTAACCCGTCCGGTTATGGCTATGAATGATAAAAATATTGAAATGGTTTATACGGGTTCTTTTTCCAAAATTTTGGGACCGGGATTTCGTTTGGGTTGGATGTTGGCGTCTCCGGAGATCTATGAAAAAGCGGAAATTATCAAACAGGGAATTGATGCTTGTAGTCCCAATTTTACGCAGGTTTTGGCAAATGAATTCTTGCAAAGAGGACTTATGGATAAGTATTTGGAACGCATAAGAAAT